>JAGBHV010000093.1 GCA_017935325.1 Clostridia bacterium | reverse complement strand
ATAGAAAAGTGGGTGATACATCGAATATCACCCACTTTTTTGCATATATTTGTCATTTTTTCACCCTCTCGAAGTACCTTTGTACATCTTCGGGGTTCAAAAATGTCATTCTGCAGATTTCTCGGCAGTCTCACAGCTTGTTATTCAGTTATTTCATAAAGTACAAGCTCAGATGACATTGCGGAAGAAATGTCAACTGAAATTCCTTTTTGTTTCAGCTCTCTGCCTGAAATGACAAAGAAAGATCTGTCGCTATCAAGTGTTACCTTGTACTGCTTTGATTGGTCTGCGCCTTTTGCACGGACGTTTATGTTTCCTTTGTTTCCTCCGAGAGTGAAAATTCCTATTGCACCGCGTGAAGAATCTTCTGCAGAGATTTCAATGATAGCATTTTCGTTTCTCTTTGCATCAGGTGTATGATGGAAAATCTTTGACGAGGGGAGAAACGGCCTGATAAAATCTTTGTAAACTTTAACGCTGTGCTGAACAAATTCCATTTGCTCTGAATTGATATCTGCACCGGGAGGTGCTATTACGTTGAGTGAAACGTGTCCGAGCATGCAGTTTCTCATCTGCAAATCAAATGACCCGTATGAATGGCAACCCATTCCTGCGAAAAGTCTGTCAACTCTTTCGGGAGGCAGTACCATTGTCATTCCGTTTGTAATCTGTACTGACCACGGAGCGCATTGACAGTCAGAAACCCATGTGTGATTGAAATTTTTCATCATCCCCAGGTCAGTTCTTCCTCCGCCTCCTGCGCAGTTTTCAAAAATAACATCGGGAAAACGTTTTTTGAGTCTTTCGTACATTTTGTAAACTGCATCTATATGCCGCAGTGAAACACATTCAGGCATTCCTTTTTCGTTTTCTCTGATTCCGAAATATTCAGTATAATCTACATTGTGGTCCACCCTGAGAAGTTCAAGCTTGTAATCGGTAATTATGCGTGCAAGCTCGTTTTCTGCCCATTCGGCAACCTCGGGCTTTGACATATCAAGATATTTGGGACTTGCTTCTCCGAACGGGTTTACAGAAAACCAATCGGGATGTTTTTCGTGTACATCGCAGTATTTTCCTATTGATTCAATGTCAACCCACATTGCAAATTTAAGGCCGTATTTGTGGCAGTAATCACGCAAAATTCCGATTCCGTCGGGGTATCTGTCTTTGTCGGGATAATTTATGCCGTTGTAATTGCCCCATTCGTCCTCTTTGCCGGGAGGACATGCCCAGCCTGCATCAATTATGAAAATTTCACCGCCCATTTCGGCAAACTGACGGATATATGATTTGCTTGTTTCTACCGTCATGTCGTGTTCTGCACCCATTCCGCAACCGATAAGCAATTCCTTGCCGTCAGCTTCAGGTAATGTCAGAACAGATTTTCTTATGTGAGCAATCATTTCATTTACGGCTTCGTCAACGTCTCCGAAAACGTGAGAAATGTGTATTTCGGGAGATATGAATTTTTCTTTGGGTCTGAGAACAAGCATCGGATTGTGAGATGCAATTTCAGCCTTGAAAGAAAGGCGGGTTGTTGAGTTGTCAACCTGTGCGTTATAGTCAACGGTAAAACGGCAGCCGCCTGAAAAACCGATTTGCATAAACCAGATTTTCCCCGTTAAATTATTTCTTATAAAAAGCATGGGATGGCGGAATCTGTCACGGTTGAAGCGGGTGTCGATTGAAGTCACTTCAGGTGAAAGCTTTTTCCACACAAATTCTCCTTCACGACCCCAGTTATCACTCAGGAAATATCCGACAGAATAAAATTCATCAAGGTTTTTTGTTTCTGTAAATCTGGGGTATTCCATCATTTCCATAGGTCCTGAAAGAAGGGAGAGTCTGCTTAAATTCATATAATTGTCAGAGAGGTTTTCTATTTCAAGAAAACGTGTGAAAGCTGACGTTGAATCAAGCAGGGTATGCACTTTAATCAGAACGGGTCTGTATTTGCTTTTCAGCGTGAGTACGGATTTGATTTTGCTGCCGTCTTTTTCTTTTTTGAAATCAACGAATTCAAGACCGTAATCAAGGCTTTGCCCGTCAATTTCAATGTTGAAAGCAAAAGGCTCTGTAAAGCGTTTTTTATCAATTCTTGTTGAACATTTTTCAAGAAGATTCAGCGGATATCCCGCTGCATTCCAACCGCAGGAAATCAGACTTCCGTTATAAAACATTTCCTCATAAACCGTTTTTGAAGTTCTGTAACAAAAAGCGGGATTTTCTGATGGCTGATAGAATATATCACTGTATTGAGGCATGGTATCACTCCTTGATTTAAGGTTATCACACGCTTGATAAAAAGTCAATTAATTTAATGCCGAAACAACAGGAATAATTGTTTACTTTTTAATTCGCCTATGGTAATATATAACTGTATTATGAATTTCGGATTGAGAGGTGTCAGAATGAAAAGAATTATCTGTGTAATTATGTGTTTTGCGGTTGTTTTATGTTCAGGAATATCATGCTTTGCAACGTCGTCTGAACAGACAACAGTCATCGTAGATACAATTTATCCGACTGATGACGTGGTGATAGCTGATATTGTTGTTACGCAGGAGCCGTACAACGCTGATAACACCGGCGAAGAAGACTCAACAGCAGTTATTCAGAAAGCTATAAATGATTGTGCCGAAAACGGAGGCGGAACAGTTTTTCTGCCTGCAGGCAGATACAGGGTTACGTCAAATATTTATATCCGTCAGTTCGTAACATTGAGGGGTGATTATCAGGACCCTGATGACGGCAAAGAATACGGCACGATAATAATTGCCGATGTTGAAAGTCAGGATGTGATGACACCGGGATTGTTTACTGTAGGTGCAAGTGCAGGTGCAGTAGGTCTGACTGTCTGGTATCCCGGTCAGGATATAAACAATGTAAAACCTTATCCTTTCACTTTTTATGTGAAGGGTAATGAAGATTATATGCTTCACACAATCAAGGATTGTACTCTCATCAATTCTTACAGAGGTATAGGAGCAAGTGCTGAGTGCGCAAACGGTATTTACGAATGTCACGAAATGCTCACAATTGAAAACGTAAAAGGCACATGTCTGTTTGAAGGTCTTAACTCTTACAACTCTGCCGATGTTGACACAATAAAAACACTTTATATCGATAATAAATACTGGGCGCAGGCAGGGGAAGAATTCAACGCTCCGGATGAAAATGCCATTGATGAATACACACGCAGAAACGGTTGCGGTTTTGTTATAGGTGACCTTGAATGGCCTCAGTTTGCAGATATAAAAATATCTGATATGCAGTATGGTATGATTTTCAGGAAACCTATGCGTTATTCTTACAGCGGAATTTTCACCGATTTATATATAACTGATTGCGATTACGGCATATACGCACCTGAAGATATTATTGTACACCGCGGTTTATCATGGGGCACAGGCATTGTAAACGGTGTTGTTGAGGGCGAAAAATATGCAATCTATCACCCCGGTAACACAGCGATGTTATTGACAAATGTTCAGGTTGAGGGCAAAACAAAAGGGTCTAATATCAGAAAGTATAAAACAGACACTTCTTTTTTTGCGCCTGAATATAACCGCACTTACAACAAGGCTGAAAGTTTTCTGTATGTAGTTGATGCAGACAAATCAGGCAAAACAGATGCGTCTTGTGCAGTTCAGGAAAAACTTGATGAAGCGGGCGTAACAGGCGGTGTTGTTTATTTGCCGGCAGGACTTTACAGATTTGACGGTCCTGTTAAAATCCCTGCAGGAGTTGAACTGCGCGGTTCATCTTCCGTTGCAACAAGATGTCAGCGTGATAACAGTGCAGGCACACTTATAATTTCTTATTACGGCTATGATAAATCAGATGAACCTCTTGTTACCCTTGATGGTGATAATGCAGGGCTCAACGGCATAAGAATTGACTATGCACTCAACGGTCCTGTTGATAACAGCGGTAAATATGCTGAAACTTCACCTGTTGTTTACAGCAGTTCAGATGATATTTACATAACAAATTGTTATATAACTCTTGCGAGTTGCGGAATAAAACTTGAAAATGCTGAAAATGCATTTATCAAAAAAATTGTAGGTTGTTGCTACGAATCAATGTTTGACTTTGAAAATTGCAGTAATGTTTTTGTTGAGGGATGTCTGCAAAATGCAAACACATTGCCGAGAAACGGCTTTTCAAAGTTTGATATTCCCGAACTCAGCAACCGTATTACGGAGGACAAACTTTTTGATTATGTGTTTATTCCTATTACAAGAATTCACACTGATTTCATAAAGCTTGTTTCCTGCAAAGAAGTAACTGTTTTCAACACTTTTATCTACGGCGGAAAAACTTTCCTTAATTCAGAAGACAGCGATGTTCTTCTTATAAATGTAGGTCTTGACGGCTCATCAAAGACAGAATACAGCTACATTCTTTCGGGAGGGGAAGTCAATCTCATCAACTCAATGCGTTCAACATCTGACGGCAAATCAGGCTATAATTTCTATACAATAGAGAACAGCACAAAGTTCAGGTCATATAACAGTCAGGTTGTTGATTTACTTTACAGAGAACATCAGGTTCTTGAAAATATCAGCAAAGAAGATTTGCTTCCGGGTGAAAAAATTTATTACAGTTTTTCATTTTTCTATAAGGTTCAGAGATATCTTGGAAACCTTTATGTAAAAATGAAGCAGGGATGATATATCAAAAAATTTATAATGGAGGATGTTTTATGAAAAAAGTATTATCGGTTATGTTGGCACTTCTTATGCTTGTTCCTTTGTTCTCAATGGAATCTTTTGCATGGGGCGATGAATGGGCAGAGTTTGAAAAAGACGGTATTTATTACATGCAGACTGATGACAATGAAGTGTGCGTATATGGTTATGAATACCCTGAAGAGGGAAGTGAACCTACAGAAGTGGTAATCCCCGAAACAGTCAGAAACCGCAGAATAACATATACCGTAACAGGTGTTCTGGACACTGCTTTTACAGAATCAAATTATTCAAAAATTACTTTGCCTGATACAATTAACTATATCGGCTCTGAGGCTTTCTGGGGTTCGGCAATGCTTGAAGAAGTTGTAATTCCCGAAAGCTGCGTTCTGGATTATTTCGGTACGGATGTTTTTACAGGCACACCGGCGGAAGGTAAATTCTTTGAAAAAGATATAAATACAATCGGTCAGAATGTGCTTTATTCTTACACAGGCGATGCAACAGAATTTGCTATACCCGAAGAAATAAACATTCTTGCTGCAGGATGCTTCATGTTTTCAGCAATTGAAAATGTAGTTTTCAACGAGAATATAACAGATATTCCCGATTTTGCATTTTCATGCTGCCGTAATCTTAAAGAAGTTGAAATTCCCGATGATATAACTATGCTCGGAGAAGCTGCTTTTAAAGATTGTATGAATCTTGAAAAAGTAATTCTCGGAGAAAGTACAGAATATATCGGAACTAACTGCTTTGCAGGCACAAAAATAAAAGAAATCAATTTGCCGCAGTACACAGAGTATTTAAGCGGTGCTTTCAATGATTGCAAATATCTTGAAAAAATAACAGTTGATGAGTCAAACGAAACTTTTTACGCTGATGAAGATGCTTTGTATTCCGTTTACGATTACAGCGATGAATATGAGGAAGAATCTTTTAGTGAGATAACACTTGAATACTTTTTCGGTGCAAACACACATTCTTCTTATGAAACAGATGAAGATGTAAATATAATCGGTGATTACGCTTTCTATAACAACAAAACTATCAAAGAATTCAGCGCATCAGGAGTGTCATCTATAGGAACAAAAGCTTTTGCAGGCACTGAAATTGAAACTTTCAATTGGCAGACAAGTGACGATGAATACTACTGGATTTATGACTCAGCCTTTGCAAACTGCAAAAACCTGAAAACAATTGATCTGAGCAATGTTGAATACATAGCTACAGCTGCATTTGAAAACTGCACATCACTTAAGGATGTTGAACTGTCTGAAAGTATTTACTGCGTAGATCCTCATGCTTTCTGCAATACTGCTATTGAAGAAATTGAAATTTACGGCTTTGATACATTTGTCGGCGAAGGTGCATTCAAAGACTGTGCAAATTTAAAAGAGGTAACACTCGGTGACGGCGTATCATTGGTTGACGCATTCGTTTTCCAGAATTGTCCTGCTCTTGAAACAGTTTACCTTTCAAAGACTATATTAGTTTTTGCTGAAAATGCATTGATAGACTGTGAAGATGTGACTTTCGAAGTAATCAAAGGCTCAGAGGGTTATAAGTTAGTGAAATCTCTTGATTATAATTTTGAAGTTGTAGGAAAAATTACATTCTTAGAGCAGCTTTCTAACTTCTTCTCAAATATCTTTGCTTTCCTGTTCGGTTGGTTCTTGTGGTTATAATAAAAGATAATTAAAAGTCATAATATCAGGGGCTGTAAAAAGCTTTGAAAAGCCCATAAAATCAGAAAACCTCTCAGACTTTTAAATAAGGTTCAATGCATCAGAAGTTTTAATTTAACTTCTGATGCATTTTTTAGATTTTATCTTTATAAATTATAATTTATTGTGCAATTAAAACTGAGCAACGCCTCCCTTGCCTAAAGGGAGGTGGATTTTTTGTGCTTGCACAAAAAAGACGGAGGGATATTATTACATTGATTTCATTAAACTTTTTTGCAATATCCCCCAGT
>JAGBHV010000092.1 GCA_017935325.1 Clostridia bacterium | reverse complement strand
TTATAATTTTCAGCTATCACTGATGTGAGTTTTATAATAATTTGCGAGTATGATGCCCATATCCGGTTTTTTAAATTATAATTTTCAGCGAAAAATCCCCTCAGTCAGAATCGCAGATTCTGACAGCTCCCCTTGCATTTTCAAGGGGAGCCTATAGCCTGAATATACGGATAAATTATAATTTATATGTGACCAACCTTGCCATTTTGTTGTCATCCTTGAGCATAAGCGAAGGATCTCAAAATGGCAACACAAAAAACATTTCCAAACGAGATTCTTCGCATTCGCTCGAGAATGACACGTTTGGAAATGCCAGTATAAATTATAATTTATATGTAACTAACCTTGCCATTTTGCTGTCATCCTTGAGCGTGGCGAAGGATCTCAAAATGGCAACACATAAAACATTTCCAAACGAGATTCTTCGCTTCGCTCGAGAATGACACGTTTGGAAATATCACCGATAAATTATAATTTATCAGAAAATGAAACTACTCTGATACACCACATTAATGATATGCATACAAAAAATCCCTACCGGAATATGGTAGGGATTAATCTTATTCAATTTACTCAGATAGCATTAATGATAAGTTTGGGGATGATTACGAAGAGATAATCAAAGAACATCTTACCAAATCTGTAAACAAAGTTGAAGGCCTGTGCAACGCCTGTTGTAGCTGAATCTGTGGGAAGCATAGGTTTATCGCTTGCTGCACCTTCAGTTGTTTTCTTGATTGCATATGTATCAACAAGTTCTTTTTCGCCTGTTTCATAATCTACTGCATATGCGTTGTAAACAAGTTTACCGTCCTGGATTTCAACTGTTGAGAAGATACCGCGGTCGCCGATATCACGCTGTGAGAAACAGTTAGCAACGATGTTTGAATCAAATACGCAGTCAAATACATAATCGTTGATTGAATATGTTTTTGTACCTGCTGTACCGGGAAGAACGTGACAAGCGCCATCGGGATCAACTGCAAATGTTGTTTCAACACCGTTGAAATCTTCTGTAACATAAGTTACATCTTCAACAAGCTTGTCACCCTTAACCTGATGTGTTCTCATATAAACGTGGTCATGACCTGCCATTACAAAGTCGATATCAAGCTCATCAAACAAGGGAAGAAGCTGCTCTCTCATGATGATTGTGTCGGGTTTGATAAGGTTTTTACCTGCTGAATAGAATGCTCTGTGCATAAATACGATTTTCCACTGTGCATCTGAAGAATTCATTTCGTTCTTGAGCCAGTTTGTCTGCTGAACTGTCATGGGATACATATCGTTTGTGTTGAGAACTACGATATGAGCATTACCGTAATCAAATGCATAGTAAACGCCTTCAGCTCTGATGCATTCCCGGGGAGCGTTCATATTGAACATACTGTCAAACCAATAGTGATTGATTTTGTTTGTAATGTTACCATCGTGGTTACCTGCAACAGGAGCGATTGTAAGGCTTGAATTAGCAAATGCGAATTTTTCGAAGTACCAATCCCATTCTTCTTGTGTACAATCGTTAACATAGTCACCAAGGCTTGTGTAGAACTCTGCATCAGGCATTGTATCGTATGCAGCTTTCATAACATTTGATGCTTTTCTGAAGTTATCTTCATTGCCTGCCTGAACGTCAGCAATTGCAATAAACTTGAAGTTATTGTCGCCATCATCAGTTCTGAATGTACCGATGTCACTCCATTCGTTATTAACATCGTCGCCTACTCTGTAAAAGTATTCTGTGCCGGGTTTAAGTGCTGTAAGTTTTACTTTATGTACATAAAATTCTTTGAAAGCTTCGCAGCTGCCTCTGAAAGTTTTTGCACCTTCAAAAGTACCTTCATACTTATCAGCAATAACAAACTGAACTGCAGTAGCGGAATCATCATCAGTATGCCAGCAAACGCCTCTCTGCGTTGTGGGGTCATCAGCCATTGTGATACTTACGTTTCTGATTTTGTCTGACACTTCATAGTCTTTTTCGATTGTTGCATCTGATGCAAGTGCAAAGCTTGCACAACCGAGAACTACGCAAAGTGAAAGAACAACAGCAATAATCTTTTTCATAATTATTGTCTCCTTTGCTTTTTATAAAATTTACATTCTACCTGATACATAATAACATATTTTACGTTTCTTTGTCAACGGAAATAAGAGAATTGATTTCGTTTTCATAATAAGAATCAGGATATTTTTTCACTACATAACATCTGTCAGATGAATTGTCTTCTTCAAAATAATTCTTACCGTTTTCATCAATATACACATTACCGTAAACCGTTGTATATCCTGCTTTTTCTTCGTTGCCGTGAAGACAGAGCATCGCCGTCATCGGGTCCCATGAATTTCTGCCGTCTGACGAGCCGTGTGCAGTCATAGCAACGAGTAAGGCATCATTTTCATTACGGATAACATCTTTCCCGCCGGTAATAACACTTACACCTGTTTCAAAACCTAAATAAGTTATGGGACACGGAAATTTTTCAGCAACGATTTTTGCTGCCGCTGCAGAATGAGAATTGTTGGCAATGTTATATTCACGGCCGCCTTCCTCATCCCATTTGCCTGCCATCGCCCAGAGTTTCCCTACTTTTTCTTTGCAAAGCTCAATTCCGTTAAGGGGTGAAAATTCATCAGCTCTGCTCAACAAGAGCGAAGCTATTGAATTCTGAAAACCAACTGAAATTATATCAACTTTTTCATCCGCTTGCGATAACAGACGTCTGTAAAACAAAACCGAATCTTCGTAACATGAAGACGACTTTTGTTCACCGTGCGAAAACTTCTCAATAATTTTTTGCTGATAGCTGTTTTTCGGTTTATCGCCGTAATATGTTGCATTTTTATCAATTGCAACGGGAACACCCCTTTTGCCGTAACTTTCCATAAAAAGTTCCACGGAATAAGGTGATTCATCAAGAAAGGCGTTAATATTAACGCCTTTCAAGTCTGATTTTATTAAAAGTTTTAATGCAACACAATCGTCGCAATCTGTCCACCAATCCGTATCAAAAATTACAGGACGTTTACTTGCACTGCTCATTATCAGAGAAGTTCACTGAAGCCTTTTGTGCCCCAGCTCTTGTATGCTGTGTCAGAAAGCCATTTGAAGATTGTGCGGAGAACATCATATGCGGGGTTGGGTTCTTCGGGAGCACCATAAACGCCGATATCGATAAGAGCATTTTCAAGTCTCTGCATTCTTGCTTCGCAATTCGCTGTATCAACAACTGTTTCTGTGAGCATAAGCTTGCAATCATCAAGTGCTGCCTGAAGTTCTGCTCTCTGTGCGTCAGTCATAGTTGTGTTTTCTGCAAGAGCCTTTTCTGCATTGGGAATGTCATGTCTTATCAAATCTCTTGTAGTTCTTGAGCCGTTGAACTGCGGATAGTTTTCGGGGTCTGAATGAACGTCCTTGATTGTATCGTCCTTAAGAAGAACACCTGCAAAGTTGATTACAGAGTCGCTTCTGCCTGTTTTTTCGTGGTTAAGACCCTGAACATACCATGTATTCTCGGGAAGATATGATGTTGAAGCATCAACAACTCTGTCGGGTGAAATGTGGTTGTGTGAAGGGTCAGTACATACGGGATTTGTTGCAACATAATCTGCAGGAAGTGTTTCACCGAGATTTGCAAATGTTGCAAAGAGGCTCGTTGATGCTGAATGAATAATTGCATCAGCATTAATATAAAGCGCACTTGAACCAACGGGATAAAGCGGAACACCGTATGAGCAGATTGCATGTACAATACCGCCGTATTTTTCACTCATCAATTCATTGATGTTTCTCTGAAGATTACTCTGTGCTGTGTGGTAGAATCTTACTTTATTTCTGATTGTATCATATTCGGGGCCTTTATCTTTAAAATAGATTTCGTATGATTCTTCAAAATCATCATTGGGAAGAAGTGCCCAGAAAATTGTACAGTTACCTACAAGTGTATCTTTTGCACCTGCAATAATTGAATCAAGAATTGAATCAAGAACATCGTTGGGAAGAATTCGGAGCACAAGATTCAGAAGATATGCATACCATTCTTCTTCGAGAACTTCGGGAAGAATTCTTGTGTAAAGGAATTCTTCGTTTTTAAGAAGAGTGTCATCAACAAAAAGGTCGCCGAGGATTTTAGAACCGTCAAGAGCAGCGAT
Organism: Clostridia bacterium; assembly: GCA_017935325.1. Taxonomy (GTDB): domain Bacteria; phylum Bacillota; class Clostridia; order Oscillospirales; family Acutalibacteraceae; genus SIG575. Next base: position 24,080 of record JAGBHV010000092.1, on the reverse strand, counting down.
AACAAAAACAATTTTATGAACGCTGTCATAGTTAGCGTCAAACATATCGTATCTGCCTGAGAACATTTCAAGCCATGCAGTAACAATTGTGCCACCCATACTGATAGGAGCAAGGCTTACTTCATCTGCACCTGTCTGTTCTTTGACCATTTCGATATAATCGTTAAGGTCTTCTGCAATCTGTGTAACGTCGCCTGATGAGTTGTATGAGAAGAAATAGAGCCATTCTTCGCCGATTTCTTCACCGATTTCCTGGAAAGGAACTGCATCGTAAACGATATCTTTGTGTTCCTGGTCCATTGCGCCTACTGAGCAATACTGTCTGTCAACATATGTGGGATAAACAGGGTCACCGTTGAGGTCACAAGCGTTGTATTTAAGTGCATTACAAGCTGCTTTATAAGCTGCTTCAGAAGCAAAGTCCTTCTGTGTGATAAGTGTAAGAAGAACGGGGAAAACCACATCCAGAACAAGCTGAGTAACATCAACTGTAAGCGGCCAGCCTGTAATTACATTGCCGTCCTTATCTGTAAGGGGGTTGCCTTCTTCATCCATGATTATGGTATCAATCTGTGAAATACCATGGATGATGATAATCGGCACTTGTTCGCCTGATGTGAGAGTTGATTTTGCTTCCTCAACTGTGGAAACAACGTCAACCTTATCTGCACTGTCTGCAGCAAGAACCTGCGATGCGATGCCAATGCTCATAGCAAGAACAAGAACAATGGCAATTACTCTTTTGAAAACTTTGTTCATAAAAACAAGCCTCCTTATAATTTTATGGAAAAATTGTAACATAATTTATAAAAAATGTCCATACTTTATTAAAATTATTAACAAATTATTATATAATTTTTTCTTGACTTAATAACAGAATAATAATATAATGAATTTGAATTTCAAATTCAAATTCACGGAGGCCCGGAATGAAAAGAATTTTATTGCTTATCCTTGCAACTTTATTACTCTTCAGTGGTTGTACCCTTTCAGAAAAGGAAGAAAAAAACAACGATAAACTTACAATTACAGCAACAATCTTTCCCCAATATGACTTTTTAAGAAGCATTACGGAAGGTGCAGATGTTGAACTTAATCTGCTTGTCCCTCCCGGGAAAGAAATTCACGGATTTGAAACAGCACTTTCAGATGTCAGTGCCGTCAGTAATTGTGACCTTTTTGTTTATGTGGGATCGCAAGATGATGCCTGGGTGAAAGATGTTCCCGAAAGCGGAAACAAACGTCTTGCATTGTGCGAAATTGTTACAGATTACAAAGATGAGCATGTATGGACTTCACCGAAAAATGCAATTGTAATTGTACAGAAGCTTTGTGATAACCTTTGCGAAATAGATCCCTCAAACAAAGAGCTCTACAAAAACAACACTGAAAAATATATAGAACAACTGAAAAATCTTGATACCGAAATCGAAAGCACAGTAAATAAGAGCGAAAATAAAACTATTATTTTTGCCGAAAGATTCCCCCTTCTGAATTTTGCAGAGGATTACAAGCTTAACTACTACTCTGCTTTTGAAGGATGTTCAACAGAAACAGAAGCAGGAATTAAAACAATTAATTTTCTTACAGAAAAAATCAAGGAAGAAAACATCCCTGCAATATTCATCATAGAATTTTCAGACGGTGTTGTAGCAGAACGCATAAGTAAAGAAACAAAAACAGATATCCTTCTGTTCCACTCCTGCCACAATGTAACACAAGAAGAATTTGAAAGCGGAGAAACATACATCTCCCTGATGACAAAGAATCTTGAAAATCTTAAAACAGCACTGCTTAAAAACAATACGGGAGATTAAAATGAGTCTTATAAACTGTAAAAATTTAGAACTTGCATATGACAACAAAACAGTCCTCAGCGATTTATCTTTTCAGGTGAATCGCGGGGACTATCTTTGCGTTTTAGGCGAAAACGGAAGCGGTAAAACCACTTTGATGAAAGCACTTCTCGGTCTGATAAAGCCTGTTTCAGGTGAAATCAGATTCTGTTGTGCAAAGCACAGTGAAATCGGATATCTTCCTCAACAGACAGATATCCAGAAAGATTTCCCTGCATCTGTATCTGAGGTTGTACTGTCGGGAACTTTGGGTAAAAGAGGCCTGAAACCCTTTTATTCAAAAAAAGAGAAAGAGCTTGCGAAGAAAAATATGGAAATTCTCGGAATTTACCATTTGGCAAAGCAGTCTTATCAGAATCTGTCAGGAGGTCAGCAGCAGAGAGTTTTGCTTGCGCGTGCATTGTGTGCAACAACATCAATGCTTCTTCTTGATGAGCCTGTAGCAGGGCTTGACCCTGTAGTGACTGCCGAAATGTACAGAATCATAAAAGAATTAAATGAAAAAGGCATAACAATAATTATGATTTCCCATGATATTTCTGCAGCAACACAGTATGCAAGCCATATTCTTCACATTCATCATAAACCGTTATTTTTCGGCACAACTCAAGAATATCTTTCCAGCAATATTGCTACAAAATTCCTGGGAGGTGACCAAAAATGATGACATTATCAGAACTTTTTTCAAGTGCCTTCATGATAAACCTTGTGATACGGGCTTTAATAGTCGGTTTGCTTGTTACTCTCTGCTCTTCCCTGCTCGGTGTAAGCCTTGTACTTAAAAGATTTTCAATGATAGGCGACGGACTTTCCCATGTAGGCTTCGGTGCAGTTGCCGTGGCAGCAGCACTTAACATGAGCAACATGAAGTTGATAATATCAATACCCGTTGTTGTTCTGACAGCTTTTTTATTACTCAGACTGGGAAACCACGGAAAAGTCAAAGGCGACGCATCTCTGGCACTTGTTTCAACCGGTGCAGTCGCCGTAGGCAGTTTACTCTATAATTTTTCCGGCCAGAGAAGCACAGATATCTGCAACAGTCTTTTCGGCTCAGCTTCCCTCTTTACTATCGGCGACATTGACCTGATTTTAAGTGCCGTGCTCAGCATTGCGATAATCATTCTTTTTGTTTTCTTTTACACGAAAATATTTGCAGTTACATTTGACGAAAGCTTTTCAAGAGCAACGGGAATAAAAACAAATGTATATAATATGCTTCTTGCAGTGCTGACAGCTGTTACAATTGTTCTCGGCATGAATATGATGGGTTCACTTATGATTTCTGCATTAATTGTATTTCCTGCTATGACTGCTATGAGAGTATGCACAACATTCAAGGGTGTACTTATATGCTCTGTTTCAGTTTCACTCATCTGCTTTGTTATCGGCTTCTTTACGGCATGTCTCTTTGGCTGGCAGACAGGTGCAACAGTAGTAAGTGCAAATATTATTGCTTTCATTTTTATGAGTATTGCAGGCAAAATAAAAAACAAAAAGTATTGCAATTGACTTTCAAGTGTGATAATATAGCATTGACAGATTATTTAAAAGGAGGATAAAATTATGTCAATTTTCCAGAAAGTTTTCGCAGTAATTATTGCTGCACTCACTTCACTTGCAAATGTTACAGGTTATTTCGGACTTGAAGCAAAGCCCGAAGAATACACAACCTACAAAAATGTTATCATTATGATTGGCGACGGTATGGGCTTCAATCATCTTGAAGCAACAAAACAGGCTTATGAGCTTGATGAACTCAATATGGAAAACGTTGTTGTTAAAGCTGAATCAAAAACAAATTCACTCTTTGGATTAACAACAGACTCAGCTGCAGGCGGCACAGCACTTTCATCAGGTATCAGAACAATCAACGGCATGGTAGGCACATATGCATTCGACCCCTTCAGAGTTTTCTCAACTCCCAAGAATGTTACTGAAGTTGCTATTGAACAGGGCAAGGCAACAGGCGTTGTAACAACCGACTACACTTCAGGTGCTACTCCCTCTTCTTTCAGTGCACATACATATTCAAGAGACAATGATGTGGACATTACAGAACAGCAGCTCGCTTCTGACATCGACCTTATCTGGGGTGCTTACAATGGTCTTGCAACTTCAGATGTAGTTTCTGCAGCAGGACGCACATACATCGGCACTGCAACAGAACTTGCAGATTTTGACGGTGAAACAAAATCTTTTGGCCAGTTCAGTTTTGATGACCTTAAATATGTTGCAAACAACTACGACACACCTACACTCGAAGTTATGACAGAAAAGGCAATCGACATTCTCTCAACTGACGAAGACGGTTTCTTCCTTATGGTTGAAGGTGCTTGCATTGACAAACACTCACACTCAAACGACCTTGAAAATATGATTCTCAGCACATATGAATTCGACAAAGCTGTGGGCGCTGCTCTCCAATTTGCTGAAGAAGATGGCGAAACACTCGTTATCATCACTGCTGACCACGAAACAGGCGGTCTTAAATATGATGCAGAAAAAGACGAGTATTACTACACATCAGGCAGCCACACAAACGTTAATGTTCCGCTTTACATGAACGTAAACGATGCAGGTTTCGTAAATGGTGCTGCTTATAAAAACAGACACGTTTCTGCTCAGGTAGGTCTTATTCTCGGTGCAGAAGAAGGCTCATATCCTTGCGCAAAATAAGAAGTTACCGACCACTGAAAGCGGAATCTTAACGGTTCCGCTTTTAATTTATAAATGAGGTGTAATAATGGATTATAAAATGAATATTGCCGGCATTGACTGGTCTTTGCCCCTTTGCGAAGTAACCGAAGATTTGTATATCGGTGCTTTTATTCTTTTCGGCAATGCAAAGCTCACAGAAGCATGCGCACGTGACCTTCTCAAAAAAGCTCCCGAATATGACTATGTTATAACAGCAGAGGCAAAGGGTATTCCTCTTGCTCACGAAATGGCAAGACAGAACGAAGATGAAACTTACTTTGTGGCAAGAAAATATCCCAAGCTTTATATGAGCGGGGTTTTCGATGTTGAAGTAAAATCCATCACAACAGATAAAGTTCAGCATCTGTACCTTGACACAGCTGAAGCTGAAAAAATGAAAGGCAAAAAAGTGCTTATAGTTGATGACGTTATTTCAACAGGCGAATCAATTCTGGCTGTTGAACAGCTTGTAAACAAAGCAGGCGGAGAAATCGTCGGCAGAATGGCAGTGCTTGCAGAAGGCTCTGCTGCAGACAGAGATGATATTATATATCTCGAGCGTCTCCCCCTTTTCAATGCCGACGGAACAATAAAAGCTTAACAAAAACCCATATCGACTTAGCGTCGATATGGGTTTTATTCATCCGTTATTTCAAATAAATCATTAGGTGTACAATCAAATATAACACACATAGCTTCTATATTATCATATCTGATTGATTTTGTTTCATTATTAATCATTTTGCTGAAATTCTGATAGCTCATTCCAAGTTGTTTGTATAGCCAATATTTTGTTTTACCTTTTTCTTCAATTAATTCTTTAGCTCTTAATTTAATCATAAGATATTTCTCCATATCATATTTTTCAATTAGATAATATCTTATTTTGTCTCTTTACATATAGACTATTACATTATATAATGTAATAGTCTATATGTATTTATGAAAGGTTGTTATTTAAATGAAAAATAAAACTTGTTGTTTTACAGGTCACCGAAGCATTCCATCAGAGCAATACGTAAAAATTAAAGCTGAACTCCAAAAAGAAATTATAAACTTAATCAACAAGGGTGTTATCTACTTCGGTTCTGGCGGAGCTTTTGGATTTGATATTTTATCAGCAGAAGTAGTTTTAGAATTAAAAAAGCAATATCCTCAAATCAAACTGATAATGGTCTTTCCATGCAAAAATCATACTAAATATTGGAGTAAGAAAGATATAGAAAAATACGAACACATAAAAAGGTTTCGTGATAAATATGTTTATGTTTCTGAAAAATATGATTACGATTGTATGAAAAGAAGAAACAGACATTTAGTAAATTTCAGCGAATACTGTATATGTTATTTTAATCAACCTAATAGCGGAACAGCTTATACTATTAATTATGCTGAAGAAAAAGGGTTGACAATTATTAATATCGCAAACAAATAAAATAAGGTCTGATGAAAGATTCACCTTCGTCAGACCTTATTTTTCACCTTTTATTTTCTTCCAATATTCCTTGGCGGCTTGCTCATTTTTATTTTCGCCGGGAACATAATATTTCTTATTTTTTAGCACATCGGGCAGGTACTGCTGTTCCACCCAACGATTAGGATAATCATGAGGATATTTATAAAATTGACCTTTATTGTTATTATCCTCACCGTCATAATGTTTATTCTGCAACGTTCTCGGAATAGGTCCTGAATTACCCTGCCGTAAATCTTCAGCAGCAATGTCATACGCGATATGAGCTGAATTCGACTTCGGACTTGTTGCTACAAGAACTACCGCATCAGCAAGGGGTATTCTTGCTTCGGGAAGACCGACCATCAAAGCGGAATCAACTGCAGCTTTTACTATGGGTATTATCATAGGATATGCAAGTCCTACGTCCTCGCAGGCACAAACTATAAGCCTTCTGCAGGCTGACGGCATATCCCCCGCTTCAAGAAGCCTTGCAAGATAATGAAGAGCTGCATCAGGGTCTGACCCGCGCATTGATTTCTGAAAAGCAGAAAGAATATCGTAATGCTCGTCGCCTTCGCGGTCGTATTTCATGGCACTTTTCTGGGTAAGCTCTTTTACACAATCAAGAGTGATTTTTCTTACACCATCACTTAATCTTGTAGAAAGCACACTCAGCTCAACTGTATTGATTGCTTTTCTCACATCTCCGCCACAACCTGAAGAAATCCATGCTACTGCGTCTTTCTCAACTTCGATTGTTTCTTTGAGATGTTCTTCATAAAGCTTATATGCACGGTTTACGGCAATCTCAATATCCTTTGCTTCTACCGACTTGAACTCAAATACGGTTGAACGGCTTAAAATTGCATTGTAAACATAAAAATAAGGATTTTCCGTTGTTGACGCAATAAGAGTAATTGAGCCGTTTTCTATGTATTCAAGAAGGGATTGCTGTTGCTTTTTATTGAAATACTGAATCTCGTCAAGATACAGCACAACGCCGTTGGGACTCTGGAAAGTATCAAGGCTCGCTACAATCTCCTTGATATCGGAAATTGAAGCGTTAGTGCCGTTCAATTTACAGAAACGACGATTTGTATTTTTGGCGATAATTTCCGCAAGGGTTGTTTTACCTACCCCTGACGGACCGTAAAAAATAAGGTTAGGAATATTCCCGCTGTCAAGAATATTCCGCAAAGCCTTACCTTTATCAAGCAGATGGTGCTGCCCTACCATATCTTCAATTTTTGACGGTCTTATCATATCCGCAAGTGGCGAAGACATTTTCAGCACCTCCAAAAGAATCACATAAATGCATAAGATAGAATCATTTCATTAAGATAATAAATTGCTATAGAAATCAAAACAGGATTCAGAAAGCTTACGCCGCCCTTTGCATAAAGATAAGTGTAATATGCGCCGGGATGCGGTGTAACATTCTTTATCTTTCCTATGCTGTCTTTTATAAAATTCAGGTAATATCCGTTGGCTTTAAAACCAATGAAAACATGCACAAGCAGCGACACTAAATTCAAAACAGAAATCATTATAAGCGCCGTTCTGTTATTGTGTATGCCCGTTTCTATTAAAGCATACCACTGATTTATCAATTCGGCATCCGCCGTACCCTGAGTAAACTCTGTTGCGTGTTCCATCATCAGCCTCATGGCATCGCCGAAAATCTTGAAAGAAAAGGACATCGAAAAAATATTGATTCCTAAATCTATGCCTGCAAATGCAAAACCGGGTTTATACATTTTGCGGAAGAAGAACCAGTATGCACCGAAAATAAATGCAAAAAAGTTGAATTTAGGTTTTCTTTTATTCAACTTTGCATGAATAAAAGTTTTGATATAACTTTCCTTGCCCTTCTGAATAAAACATACAGCTTCCTTTACCGTAACCGTATTTTCTTCATCAATAAAATCTCCGTTGCTTATCGGCTGTCCGTCAATGTAAATATTACTTGTTTCAGGCGGTTCAAACTGCTGCCTGATTTCAGGGTTGAGGACAGTTGCACAATTAGCACATACAAGAGCATTTTTCTTGTTTTTCGTTCCGCATTCCGGACATTTGACAAAATCTGACTGCTCGTTTTCTTCGGCAACTTCAGCCTTTTCTTCGGGTTTTTCTTCAGTTTTCGTCCACACAAAACCATCCTGATGCTTATGCTCATTTACGCATTTACCAAGCTCCGTGTAGCAATCCCTGTGGTGCGGTGTTGCGCACTCAGGGCATACCACGATATCGTCACTCTCTGCAAAAGCTTTGCCGCAGTGAGGACATTTTTCATTTTCATATCTCATTATTATTTACCTTTTTTCATCATTGCCTTGTTTTTCTCGTCTGAGGTAAGAATATAGGAAATATTCCATAAAATCACAGCTGCAAACAGCATTATCATCATTACCCATCCGCCTGAAAGATTAATTACTTCGATTTTTGATATCATACCAAGCCAGGGAATATCAAGAAGTGAACCTAGAGTTACTTTCCCTTCAATGATGGGAAGCACAAGCTTATCAAAACTTGATTTTAGAAAAACAAGAGAAACTATACCTGCACCGCTTAATATCATTCGCGGTGTTTTTGCTTTTGATGCAAGAGACACAATACCTGTTGCAAGGGCAATAACAAGTGTTATTGCAAAAAAGACAAGAACCGGTTTGATAAGCGGAACAAAAATTTCAAGGTTGGGATTCAACTCTTTGTTACCTGAAAAAAGCTCTTTGAAGTCGACACCGAAATCTTTAAGCAATTTATAGATATTGTAAAGACTGTAGTCATCTTCAGTCCAACCCTGGTCGTTTGCATTACCGATATATTCGCCCGTTACACCACCGAGAAGGCCGTTGGCAAGTCCGTATACCGTAATCTGATAGAGCCAATGGATAAGTGGTGCAAAAAACGCTGCCAAAATTACGCCGAACGAAAGCAGTGCGCAAACTATTCTGTCAACAATTTTCATAAATATAACCTACCTTAAAATTATTTTGCAGGTTTCCATGAAGAGTTAAGTCCTACCGTTCTGTTAATTACAAGTTTATCAGGTGTGCTGTCTTTATCAACACAGAAATAACCCTGACGCATGAACTGGAACATATCCCCTTCTTTTATATTTCTGAGACCGCCCTCGAGAACGCTGTCATTCAGCACAACAAGGCTTTCCGGGTTAAGATTATCCGTGAAGCTTCCGTTTGTTTCATCAGAGGGATTTTCCACATTGAAAAGTCTGTCATAAAGACGAACTTCTGCTTTTACGCAGTCATCTGCACTTACCCAATGAAGTGTACCTTTGACTTTTCTGCCGTCAGGCGTTTCACCGCCGCGGCTTTCAGGGTCATATGTGCAATGAAGGCATGTAACATTGCCGTCTTCATCTGTTTCATAGCTGTTGCAAGTGATATAATATGCACTCTTAAGACGAACTTCGTTGCCGGGGAAAAGACGGAAGTATTTTTTAACAGGTTCTGCCATAAAGTCGTCCTGCTCAACATAGAGGTTTCTTGAGAAAGTAACCTGTCTTTTGCCCAGTTCAGGTTTTTCGGGGTTATTTTCTACTTCAATAACCTCTGTCTGTCCTTCGGGGTAGTTATCAATAACAACTTTCAGAGGACGGAGAACTGCCATTGCACGGGGTGCGTTTTTATTGAGGTTATCTCTTACACATGATTCAAGCAGACCGTAGTCAACAACGCTGTAAGCCTTTGAAACACCGATTTTGCTACAGAAATCTCTGATTGCTTCTGCAGGATAACCGCGTCTTCTCATACCGCTGAGTGTAGCCATACGAGGGTCATTCCAACCGCTTACGATGCCACCGTTTACAAGTGCCAGACATTTTCTTTTACTTGTAAGAGAATAGTTAAGGTTAAGTCTTGCAAATTCAACCTGTCTCGGCGGTTCTTCCAAACCGAGTTCCTTTAAGAACCAATCATAAAGAGGTCTGTGATTTTCAAATTCAAGTGAACAGAGTGAGTGTGTTACGTGTTCTGCAGCATCTGAAAGCGGATGAGCAAAGTCATACATGGGATATACGCACCATTTATCACCTGTCTGATGATGTGAAACGTGAGCAATTCTGTAAATAACAGGGTCACGCATATTGATGTTGGGAGAAGCCATATCAATTTTTGCGCGAAGAACTCTTGCACCGTCGGGGAATTCACCATCTGTCATTCTCTTGAATAAATCAAGGTTTTCTTCAACAGAACGGTTTCTATAGGGGCTTTCTTTACCGGGTTCTGTGAGTGTACCTCTGTATTCTCTTATTTCATCTGCTGTAAGGTCGCAGACAAAAGCCTTGCCCATTTCGATAAGCTTTACTGCACATTCATAGATGAAATCAAAATAGCTTGATGCATAGAAGCAATCGTTCCATTTGAAGCCGAGCCATTCGATATCTTCTTTGATAGCATCAACATATTCCATGTCTTCCTTGCTGGGGTTTGTATCATCAAGGCGGAGGTTGCAGATGCCGTTATATTTTTTTGCAGTTGCAAAGTTTATGCAGATAGCTTTTGCATGACCGATATGAAGATATCCGTTGGGTTCAGGCGGGAAACGTGTCTGCACACGTGAATAAACGCCGTCTTCTAAATCTTTATCAATAAAATCATGGATAAAGTTTGACGGAGCTGTAGTTTTGTTTTCTTCAATAATTTCTGCCATTTTATTCAAGTCCTTTCATTACAGACTGTTGATACAGTTATCTATTCTTTTCATTACTCTTTCTTCACCTAAAAGTTGCATAATAGAGTAAAGGTCGGGTGTATTTCTTCTCGATGTCATTGCAATTCTGATTACAGTTGAAACGTCGCCAACATGGCCTTTGTAGGCATCGGGATTCTTCTTATACTCTTTAACATTGGGAGTAAAGCCTAAGCCTTCGCACATATCTTTGATTCTTGCAAACCACATATCTTTATCGTCTGATTGATTATATGTGTTTTTGTATGTTTCAAGGATATTTTTTGCATCTTCCTTTGAAATATTTTCAGGCATTGTGTAGTCAGGAGTGTAAATTTCATCGTAGAAATAACTTACATAATCCTTAACCTCATCAAAGCAGGTGATGTCTTTTCTCGGTTTCGGTGTTTCTCTGTCTATGTTCAGAATAGCTGTGCCGTAAGCCGCATCCTTTGAGAATATTTCGAAAAATTCTTTATCGTATTTTTCTGCCCATTCTGCAGCATAAGCATAAACCTGTTCTGCTTTCATAAGAGAAATGATATTCTTTGAAACGTCGTTAAGCTTTACCATATCAAACAGTGCGCCTGAAACGCTCATCTTTTTAAGATTGAATGGGAATGCTGAAATATCGGCGTCTTTGTTTGTTTTTCTCCAATCCTCAAAGTTTGAGTTTGCAAGAGTCATAATATATTCATTTACGCTTTCCTTCGGATAACCCTTTTCCTGATAGAATGTAACTGCTGCTTCAGGGTCTTTACGTTTTGAAAGCTTTCTCTTGCCGCCGTTTTCTTCTTTCATAATAGGCGCTACGTGAGCATATTTGGGCACTTTATAGCCACACACCTTGAAAAGCTGAATGTGGAGAGGAACGGAAGAAATCCATTCGTCGCCTCTGATAACATGAGTAGTTCTCATAAAATGGTCATCTACTGCATGAGCAAAGTGATATGTGGGAATACCGTCAGTTTTGAGAAGCACAACATCCTGAATATTTTCGGGCATTTCAATTTTGCCCTTTATCATATCGTCAAAAGTAATTCTTTTATCTTCACTGCCGGGTGAACGAAGGCGGAGTGTGTATGTTCTGCCTTCTTCGATGAGTGCTTTCTGTTGTTCAAAAGTCAGGTCACGGCATTTTGCCCATTTGCCGTAATAACCTTTATTGTCGCATTTTTCTGCTTCCTGTTTTTCACGAAGGTCATTGAGTTCATCTTCTGTGCAGAAACAGGGATAAGCCATACCCTGCTCAACAAGATATTTTGCAACTGTATGGTAAATTTCTTTTCTGTGGCTCTGATAGTAAGGGCCGTAAGCACCTTTTTCAACGCCTTCGTCAACAACGCCTTCATCTGCAATTACGTCGAAAGCCTTAAGACCGCCGAGCATAACCTCAATTGCGCCTTCAATTTTTCTTTTCTGGTCAGTATCTTCAACTCTGACATAGAAAATGCCGTCAGTTGTTTTTGCTGTTTTATATGCAATTGTTCCTGTGAACAGATTACCGAAATGGAGAAATCCTGTGGGGCTGGGGGCAAGTCTTGTAACCCTTACGCCTTCTTTAAGGTTTCTCTGCGGGAATCTTTCTTCCAAATCTTCCGGTGTTTGTGTCACATCTCCGAAAAGGAGTTCTGCAAGTTTGATGTTATCAGTCAAAGGTAATCTCTCCCATTTTAAGATACTATTATAATTAATATACATTATCGCAGAAAATTGCAATTTTTTCAAGAGTAAAACATCAAGTTTTTTGTGAATATATAAGGAATTTTTTGTGTTTTATATATAAAGAAAAGACAAGCTCCCTCTGAGTGCATCAAAAGGAGCTGTGAATCAATTAAATTTTACCAGAGTAAGTCTGTTTTCTTTACGTGTCTGAGAATTCTTGCATCAGTGATAGCAGAAAAACTTACTATGGGGCTGAATGTTTTCGATTTTTTATGCACCAACATCAGTGATAGCAGAAATTTACATTTCAAATGTTCCGCTATAGCGGACAGGGAGATATAAGCTTTCATCTTTGCCGCCGTTTCTGAGATACAATTCGTACATTTCTTTTTTGTATTCGTCGGTATAGTCATAACCCCACATACGTTTTATTTTGCCGAAATCTTCGAATGTTTCATCAGGAAGCGTTGTAACTGTCCCCTTTTTATACGGCAGAGGAACAACGATTGTGCCATTAGATGAAACGTAATATTCATCTGCCAAATCAATGGCCACCTGATTTGCAGGCACTTTCGGCATAGCTTCATCAAACTTAATCTGTGTTATGGGGAAAAGAGCAAGTTTGCCCCTTAAAAGCTCGTAACAATCAGAAAGAAGTCCTCTGTGTCCGTGGTGCGAAACCTGCACAACATCACATTCAAGATTTTCTCCGAAACGTTCAACAAGAATTTTGCTTTCAAGGCCTGACGCATCACCGGGAATGAAAACACGGCAATTATTGACTGTCATCATAACAACAAGTGAAGAATCGTTATATTCCTGAACAATTTCAGGATATACATCTTCATGTGTGCAAAGCACATCGAAGCACAAATCACGGACATAAAAACGCTGTCCGCTGTGGAGCTTTACTTTTCTGATATCGTCGCATCTTTCAAGCATTGCGAAGAATTTTTCGGCAAGTCCCTTTTCCTCTACGCCCCACTGCGATGATGCATAATCGTTTGAAATAAGATTTGAATATATGGCTTCAATTTCAACATCATAACGGTTATACCGCAGGAAATCAAAAAGCTTTGAAATATGGTCTGAATGTGCATGAGTTACAAGCCAACCGCTGACAACTACTTTCTGACCCGCAGGTGTTCTTTCACGCATAAAATTATAAATTCTGTCATTATCGTTAAACTGCAGATAATGACCGCTGTCGACTAAAAAGAAACTGCCGTCTGAACACTGTGTTATAAGGCACATTCCGCAATCAATGTATGTATGGTCATTTTCAAACATATAAAAACAAGGCTCGTTTGTTTTGGTAATTTCTTTTTCTTCGAAATCAGGGAAACGTGCATCGTCTGCAACCGTAACACGTAAAGTGTTGTCGCATGAAGTAAAATATGCGCTGATTTCTTTTTTACCTTTCAATGCAGTGTAGTGATTATCAGCATAAATATTTTCGTTTAAAACAACATAACCGCAGTTTGTAAGTTTTTCTATATACGCTTTATAGTCTTCAACATTTACTTTTCTGTAAAGATACATTTCACAATTTTCACGGCAATTATAAACTTTTTCATCTGTATTTTCACGGAATCTGTAACTCATATTTATCCTCCTATGAAAAAAGGCTGTATCATTTCAGATACAGCCTCTGTGTTTTTTTTAAACTGCACCGCAGCACTTTTTATATTTTTTACCGCTTCCGCAGGGACACGGGTCATTAGGGCCTACTTTTTTGCCCTTGTTTCTTACGGGTTCTTTTTTAAGTGATCCGTCAGAAGATGAGCTTGTTTCAGAAGTTACTTTAACTGTCTGTTCGCGTTTTGTTTCTTCTTCTGTTCTGACTCTTACCGTAAGCATCTGACGGACTGTATCTTCACGGATTGAAATACGCATTTCTTCAAACATATCGAAGCTTTCGTTTCTGTAAGCAACAATGGGCTGCTGCTGACCGTATGCACGAAGACCGATACCGCGTTTGAGCTCTTCCATTGCATCGATGTGGTCCATCCACTTAGTATCAACGTTACGAAGAAGAATCATTCTCTCGAGCGCACGCATAAGCTCATCGCCCATTTCTTCTTCACGTTTTTCATATAATTCGTTTGCTCTGTCAAGAAGAGTATTTCTGATATCCTCCGTACTGATGTCGCTGATATCTTCGAAATCATCTTCAGTTGTAAGCCAGCCCTTGAACTTATCCTTAAGACCGGGAATGTTCCAGTCTGCCTTATCATTTGCTGCAGGACAATAGAAATCCGCAGATTCAGTAATACACTCTTCAAGCATACCGAGAATTGAGGGTTTGAGCTCTTCACCGTCAAGAACCTTGTTTCTCTGGTCGTAAATAAGCTCTCTCTGACGGTTCATAACATCGTCATATTCAAGCACATGTTTACGTGATGCAAAATGCTGTCCTTCAACTCGTTTCTGTGCATTTTCGATTGATTTAGAAATCATCTTATTTTCGATGGGCATTTCCTCAGGAGTTTTGAGCATATCCATCATATTTGAAAGTCTTTCACCGCCGAAAAGACGCATAAGGTCGTCTTCAAGTGAAAGATAGAAACGGCTTGCACCGGGGTCACCCTGACGTCCTGAACGTCCGCGAAGCTGATTATCAATACGTCTTGAATCGTGACGCTCTGTACCGATAATGAACAGGCCGCCCGCTTCTCTTACTTTTTCAGCTTCAGGAGCAATTTCTTCTTTATATTTCTTATAAAGCCTTGTATACTCTGCACGTGCATTTATAATTTCTTCATTGTCAGTTTCTGCAAAGCCTGTTGCTTCTGCAATAAGCTCTTCATCATACTGCATTCTGCGCATTTCGGCTTTTGCGAGATATTCAGCGTTACCGCCAAGCATAATGTCAGTACCACGGCCTGCCATATTTGTTGCGATTGTAACTGCACCGTATTTACCTGCCTGAGCTACAATTTCAGCTTCCTTATCGTGGTATTTAGCATTGAGAACTTCATGCCTGATACCCCTCTTTTTAAGAAGAGAAGAAAGAATTTCTGATTTTTCAATAGAAATTGTACCTACAAGTACAGGCTGGCCTTTCTGATTACATTCGATAATCTGCTCGATAACTGCGTTATATTTTGCTCTTTCGGTTTTATAAACAGAGTCATCCAAGTCCTGACGCTGAATAGGTTTATTTGTGGGAGTTTCAATAACGTCAAGGCTGTAAATTTCCTGGAATTCTGCACTTTCTGTTTTAGCTGTACCTGTCATACCTGAAAGCTTTGCATAAAGACGGAAATAGTTCTGGAAAGTGATTGTTGCAAGAGTTTTGCTTTCATGCTCAACTTTCACGCCTTCTTTAGCTTCAATAGCCTGATGAAGACCTTCGTTATATCTACGACCTAACATAATACGGCCTGTAAATTCGTCAACGATAAGCACTTCGCCGTCTTTTACAACATAGTCAACGTCCTTTGTCATAACGCCGATAGCTTTGATAGCCTGATTGATGTGATGCTGAATTGTCATATTTTCAGCATCCATAAGGTTATCAAGCTGGAAAAATGCTTCTGCCTTTGCAACACCTGATTTTGTAAGCGTTGCAGTTCTTGCTTTTTCGTCAACTACGAAATCGCCGTCAGCAGCAACATCTTCGGCGTTTGCCTTTGAATCAATTTCCTTGACTTTAGCCATTTTAAGGCTTTTTGCAAAGCGGTCAGCAAGCTTGTAAAGCTCAGTAGAAGTATCGCCTCTGCCTGAAATAATGAGCGGAGTTCTTGCTTCGTCGATAAGGATTGAGTCAACTTCGTCGACGATTGCAAAATTATGCTTGCGCTGAACTTTATTTTCTTTATACTGCACCATATTATCACGAAGATAGTCAAAGCCCATCTCGTTGTTTGTGCCGTAAGTGATATCTGCATTGTAAGCTTCACGGCGTTCGTCATTTGTAAGGCCGTGAATAATAAGACCTACTGTAAGACCCATGAATCTGTAAAGCTTGCCCATCCATTCAGAGTCACGTTTTGCAAGGTAATCGTTGACTGTAACAATATGAACACCTTTGCCTGAAAGAGCATTGAGGTATGCAGGCAAGGTAGCAACAAGAGTTTTACCTTCACCTGTTTTCATTTCAGCGATACGTCCCTGATGAAGGATGATACCGCCCACAATCTGAACGGGGAAATGGCGCATACCGAGAACACGGTCAGATGCTTCTCTGCAGGCTGCAAAAGCTTCGGGGAGAATATCATCAAGTGTTTCGCCTTTTTCAAGTCTTGATTTGAATTCAGGAGTTTTTGCCTGAAGTTCTTTGTCTGTTAACTTTTTATATTCCTCTTCAAGAGCTAAAACCTTTTTCTTGATAGGTTCAATTCTCTTGACTTCTTTTTTTGAATAATCACCAAAAATGGCAGATAAAAGAGACATTGAATTTCTTCCTTTCGATATTTTAACTAATACATTGTAACACATATATATTTATTTTTCAATCTTAACTTTAAAATTTACAAATTTGCAATTATTTTGTTTGATTCTTTTATTTATTTGTGATATGATTCTATAGAGGTGACAGAAGTGACAGAAAAATTATATTACACGGACCAATACTTAAAGGAATTTGATGCTGTTGTTTTGTCCTGCGAAAAATCAGAAGACGGGAAATACAATATTCTTCTTGACAGAACAGTATTTTTCCCTGAAGGCGGAGGACAGGATGCCGATTCAGGCACATTGAACGGAAAAGAAATTGAATATGTTTTCGAAAAAGATGATAATGTTTATCACGTGTGTTCACATAGCTTTGAAAAAGGCGAAAACGTGCATGGAATTATTGATTTTGATAAAAGATTTCTCATTATGCAGAAGCATTCAGGTGAACATATTTTCTGCGGAGTGGCTCATTCCCTCTACGGTGTGGAAAACGTCGGCTTCCACGTAGGTCACGAAGCAGTAACCGTTGACCTTGACAAAGTTATCACACCTGAACAGATTAAAAAAGCTGAAGAAATCACAAACGAAATTATCTGGCAGAACAGAAAAATCACTTCCTCCTTCCCCACTCACGAGGAAGCAGAAAATATTGAATTCAGAAGTAAAAAAGAAATTACAGGTCAGATAAGACTTGTAACTATCGAAGACTGCGATGTATGCGCTTGCTGCGGTACTCACGTTAATTACACAGGCGAAATCGGTGCTTTGAAAATCACTTCAATTTCAAAAAAGCGTTCAGGCTCTTCAATCACAATGCAGATAGGCAAAGCCGCATTTGAAGATTACTCGGCAAAGCACGATGAGTTGGCACGTCTTTCCAATATGCTTGCTCTCAAACCCCTTGAAATTGCAGAAGGTGTGCAGAAACTGAAAGACGAAATTGCGAATTTAAAATATGAGCTTGCAAAATTCAAGCTTGATGCATTCGCTGACAAAATAAAAGATTTATCAGGCAACCTTGAAGTTGTTTTTGAAAAAGATCTCTCCCCTGATGAAGTGAGAAAAATGTGCGATTTACTTGCAGACAAAGTAACTTTTGCTGCAGTATTAAGCGGCACAGACGAAACAGGCTACAAATACACAATAGCTTCACGTACAGAAGACGTAAGGCAGATTGCAAAAGATTTCAATTCAGCATTGAACGGCCGAGGCGGCGGAAAGCCTGAAATGGTTCAGGGTAACGTAAGTTCAGACCGTCAAAAAATAGAAGATTATTTAAGGAGTGCTTTACAATGAAAACATTTATTTTTCTCGGAGATTCAATAACAGATTGCAGCAGAAACAGAGATGACATTGATTCTATGGGTATGGGCTACCCCGCTGTTACTGCAGCCATTATCGGCACACAGCATCCGCAGAAATTCAGATTTATAAACGAAGGTGCCAGCGGAGACAGAATTGTTGATGTTTATGCACGAATCAAACGTGATATTACCAACCAGAAGCCTGATTATCTTTCCGTTCTTATCGGCATCAACGATGTATGGCACGAAATTCATGACAAAAACGGTGTTGCAGCTCCTAAATTTGAAAAGGTTTATTCTATGCTTATTGAAGAAATCAAGGAAGAACTTCCGGAAATTAAAATTTTCATTCTTGAACCTTTTGTAACTCCCGGCACTGCAACTGACGATTATTGGGATTATTTCACAACAGAAACAAAGCTTCGTGCTGAAGCAGCAAAAAGAATAGCAGAAAAATTTGACCTTACATTCATTCCTTTACAGGAAAAGTTTGACGAAGCAATAAAAGAAGCACCTGCATCATACTGGACACGTGACGGTGTTCATCCCACATCAGAAGGTCACGGAATCATTGCAAACGAACTTATAAAAGCAGTTTTATAATACTTCAAAGGCACATGAAAGTGTGCATTTTTATTAATATTGGTTAAATAAGTGTAAATAATAAACCGAGGTGATTAAAATGGATATTAAGGATTTGCCTGCAGGTTTAGGTATGGCACTTATGCAAAATGAAGATGCAATGAAACGCTTTGAAAAAATGAGCGAAGAAGAAAAGTCCAAGGTTATTGAACACGCCCGTTCAGTAGGCTCAAAACGTGAAATGCAGATACTCGTTTACGATTTATCAAAAAACTAAAAGTAACTCGCAAGGTTGACACCTTCCGAGTTTTTCACTTTTACAGCATAAAACTTTATTATTCTTTTTGGGTATATTTTTCACGTCAAAACTGTGAATTAACCTGTGCCCAGACTGAAGCAGTTTCTGTCTGTACAATTTCTTTTTCTCTTAAAAAGCCGCTGTTAATAAAGGTATTATCTGAATATGTAACATTATCACAATACTTACTTAAATAAATTTTCCCCTGCACCTTGTTTTTGTCAATTGAATCTCCTATATCAACAGTGTTATTGCTGAACACAAGGCCGTTTACATTATTTGCCTTAAGAAGTCTTGACGGTATATCTTCAAATGTATTTGAGGTAATTTCAATATTTGTAAAAACTGCTGTTTCAGCACTTCCGCCTGCAATGTTTGTACCGATTTCAATTACAGTACCCCAGTCGCTGTAATTACACTTTTCAAAGGTATTGTTGCGGATAATAAGGTTATCAACACCTGTTCCTTCCTGCCAGAGTGTAGGTTCAATATCCATAACAACCTTTATCGCCTGTGCCATAGTTTTGTAAAAACGATTATTTTCACAAAGGCCGTTTGATGATTGAAGCAGAAGACCTCTTGCTCTGTTTTCGTGGAAATAATTATTTCTGATTACATAATTACTGCTGTTGCATTCCATGCTGTAAGCAGTCCAGCCCATTGTCACAATTTCGGGCAAGCCTTCAACAACAATTTCTTTTGTTATCCAGTCAATGTCTTTGACGGAAACAATCTTTGCAGTTAAATCGGTGTTTTCGAATTTATCATTCTTAAATGCAAGAGTATCACCGACTTCAAGCCTCATTGCAGATGCAGTCAGCTTAAGCGTATTTCCGTTTACTGCTGAAACATATCCGAGACCATCGTGGACATTTATTGCATCATCACCCATTCCGCTTATATCACAGCCTGAAATATTGAAACAGCCGTCAGTATTTACAATATGGATTGCATCAGCTGTCAGCGAAACGCAACGTTCGTCTTTATAACGAGGATTAACACCGATAAAGCCGTTGATAATCTGAAAATGCGAGCAATTTCCTTCGCAGATATATGCCATTCCTGCACTTGCGTAAATATTAACATTATCAAAAGTAATATTTTCACTGTAACCGGCAAGATGAAAAACGGTGCCGTCATACACAAAGTGTCTTAAAATATATGTTTCTCCATCATCAAAACCGTCCATACAACCGTTATGAACAACGCGTAACGTATTGTCTGAAATCTTTTCTACACTCTTGATTCTTGTCGTATCCTGATAAAGATAATTCTCTTTGGAGGAGAATTCTGCACCGAAGGTGTATGTTTCAGGGTCGCATTGAGTAATAGCTGTAAGCTTTACGTCTTCAGTGCAGTTTTTTGCATTTCTGAACTCAAGATCAACAGTATGATTCTCAGCATCACTGTTTCTGATTGTAACAGCAGAAGCCAAAGGACTTTCTTCCCAGTTCCAGTCAAAATTCAGGTTACGTATTTCAACGCAATCGCTGTTTGTTACGGAAATTTTATATCCTGTGGACGAGAAAATAAAAGTTGCCCCTGAGCCTTCAATCAGCAAATCTTTGCAGTTATTGATTCTCAGGCTGTTATTGCTTCTGAAATAGTATGTTCCCTCCTTGATTACAAGCTTTGTCTTCGGATTCTGAGAACAATAATCAAGTGCATCCTGAAAAGCATTAAAATTATCATCATTTGTTTCAGAAAGCCCGAAATCAGTAGCATCAACCTCTGTCAGTTTTTCACTTTTCGGTCGCTGAATGTAGAATCTCGTGCCCGATGCACCGTTTATTTCATCTGCTATTCTTACATCACTTATATTGTCAGGATATTCAATTAACACATCCGACTCACCCGGCAAATCTGCAGGCACGACAAATAATAATATCACAGCCGCAATAAAAGAAACTATTTTTAAAAGCACAATACCACTCTCTTTCTTCATTTAGTTATACGAAAAATATCAGATTCAGCCTTTACGGCAAACGTGCAAGATACAATTCTCCGTTCTCCTTCAGCCATTTGTGCCATTTTTTATATTCAGGAAATGCTTTTTCAACTTCCGCATAGAACTTTTGTGAATGATTCATGTGTTTTCTGTGACAAAGTTCATGAACAACAACGCTGTCAAGAACCTCTTCAGGCATAAGCACAAGCAGACAATTGAAATTCAGATTACCTTGTGAAGAACAGCTTCCCCAGCGCTTGTGCTGTTTTCTGATAGTTATGTTGTTATAATCAACGCCTATTTTATCTGCGTAATATTTTACGCGTTCGGGAATTATTCTTTTAGCTTCCGATACAAAGCTTTTCAATTCCTCTGTTGTGTACTTTCCAAGGTTTTCAATTTCCTTTTGCCGACCTGCAGACGCAATAAGATGTTTTTCAATCCAGTTCTTTTTCAATTCAAGGAACTTATCAATTTCTTTGTCTTTCATTCTCAAAGGTGCACGGACAATAAGCTTCCCTTCTTTGATTTCTATTGAAACTGATTTTCGTTTACTGCGTATTACAGAAATTTCACAGTCAATATATTCAGAAGCAAGCATCAAACGTATTCTCCCCCCTTTAGACATAAAAAAGCTACGTAGATTTAATGAAGCAATTATATCATAAAAACAAATCAACTTTCAACCTGTTGAAACATAAAAACAAATTGTATTGAAAATAAAGTTTATTATATGATATAATCAGTTATAAATCAACGAAGGAGAAATATTATGGCACGAATCATATCTTTTATAATGTCCGTTCTGTTTACAGCAGACCTGTTCTTCGTTGGTCTGTTTCCTGATAGGCAGCTGATTATTACACAGACTGATACTCCGGCTAAATATTACATAAACGGTGTAAGCGAATATTTACGCTTCGGAGTTGATTCAGACGGTAATTTATTTGAACCGGATGAAGATGTTAAAGTCATCATTGAATGCCTCGATGAAGCCCTTAACGGAACAATTACGAAGGTTTCCGTAACGAGTGAGCAGACAAATTTCAAAAAGCGAGGATATTTTACTTTTAATTCCGCTTTACCTTATAATACATTCACTTTTTCATCAGATAAAAACGGAATTTTCACAGTAGAAATAGAATTGCCCGACAAAACAGAATACAGCTTTAATGTGGGAATTTTCCCAAAAAACGAACAGGCAGAGGAAAACTTCTACTATGGAATTCAGCCATATATCACACGCGCATATACGTGGGGAGACGGTTTTAAGCTCCCGCACCATACCGCTGAAGAATCTGTTGATAAAATTCTTGATGCGGCAGAATATCTCGGCGTAAACCTTGTGAGAGAAGACAGTGTCGGTTGGGGCGCTATGCAGACAGAGCCTTACGGAGATGTGAATTTTTCTGTTCAGGATTATCTGGTAAGCAAAGTAAACGAACGCAAAATGAAATACAACTGGCTTTTAGGATACAATGCTGGCAAATGGTCTGCTGCTGATAAATACAAAGAAAACTATGATGAATCAATCGGCTGGACTTATCCTCCTGATGAAAATATCTGGGCAGATTTTGCCGAAAAAATTGCTGCACATTATGCAGATAACACCGATATTCTGTGGGAAATCTGGAACGAGCCCAACTGGTTTTTCTTTGCAGGAAGTGCGGAAGAATATTTTTCACTTCTTGAAAATACCGCAAAAATATTTAAAAATGCGAATCCGTCAGCATATGTTTATTCAGGCGGACTTGCCGTGCCCGAGAAAGAAAGCAATCTCATTTTTTATAAGAAATCAGCTGAACTGATAAACAAAAATCTCCTTGATAATTTCGGCTATCACAACCATGACGGACTTGATAATTATTTTGACTATATGGACAGAATACTTGCTCTTACCGAATCGGCAGGACTTACAGACGGCGGATTCAACAGCGAAAGCGGTGTAGGCGGTGCAAATGCTGAAACAATTGCATGCAAAGCGCTTTACACACGCTCAACAGACGCAAAAGGCTTTGTTTCCTTTGCATTCAGGAAAACGGTAACTCCTGAAAACGATATAAACGATTTTGCGTTTTTCAACGAATATCTTCAGCCTGACGAAGCAGTACTTTCTTACGCAACGGTTATACGCTTCCTCGGAAATGCAGATTTTGTGAAAAATATTTCAAACGAAAAGAACCTTGTGATTGATGAATACACTTCAGACGGCAAAAAGGTACTTGTTTATTACAGCCTTGGCGACAAAACAAAAATCACCGCACCCGAAGGCGATTACAACGCCTTCGATATGTACGGCAACGAAATGAAAACCGGCAGAAAACTTAAAGTCACAAACTCCCCCGTTTATATTGTTTATAACTGATTAAATTGTTTTAAAATTGCATCATTTTTGCATCAAAGAGATTATTGAGCAAAAAGAAAACCCCGAGAACCGTAAGGTTTTCGGGGTAATTTGTACAGAAGAAATTATCTCTTTGAGTTTTAAGAGCGGTGTTTTGTGCCGTTTTGAACTGTATTGAAAAGTCCTTTATTATAGCGGTTTACTTACTTTATTGTATCATATCGTTTTGTAAATTTCAAGACCGTTTTATATTTTGGGACATCAAACAGACATCAACGGACATCAAAATATTATTGTAATTTCAATGAAATCAAGTCTGCAACTTTAGCCTTTGCACTGTCAAGGACATCTGCATACACATTCGCAGTTGTTGAAACATCAGAATGACCGAGCAATTCAGAAACTATTTTCAAGTCGATACCGCTATTTATTAAAAGTGTGGCGTTGCAGTGTCTTAAACTATGTAACGTAATAAAGTCAAATTCTGTATCTTTAACAAATCGCCTGAATTGTGTGTTGAGTCCTGACCTATCAACATAATTTCCGCTATCGGTAGTAAAGACCATTTCAGGATATTTATAATCTTTTCCGAGTTTTGCTATCTTTTCACCATTGTATTGTTTCTGCTCTAAAAAGATTTTTGCCAATATATCCGATAATGCAATATATCTATTACTTGTTTTAGTTTTCGGCGGTTGTAACCAATGCTTACCGCCTACATCTGTTAGTGTGTTTTCAATATGAATTGTTCTGTTTTCAAAGTCTATATCCTGCCAACGCAGAGCCAAACATTCACCCGAACGCATACCTGTATATAACAAAACTTTAATAATGCGG
>JAGBHV010000013.1 GCA_017935325.1 Clostridia bacterium | reverse complement strand
TCCAAACGTGTCATTCTCGAGCGACAGCGAAGAATCTCGTTTGGAAATGCTTTATGTGTTGCCATTTTGAGATCCTTCGCTTTCGCTCAAGGATGACAGCAAAATGGCAAGGTTAGTTACATATAAATTATAATTTATATGCATATTACGTCTATAGGCTCCCCTTGAAAATGCAAGGGGAGCTGTCAGAATCTGCGATTCTGACTGAGGGGATTTTTCGCTGAAAATTATAATTTGCATATTTTTTTATTTCTGTTTTCGGATTGAAAAATATGTTCAGAAATGTTACAATAAGCGTACCAAATATAAAGAGGTGTGGATATGGGTAATACTAATCTGAAAACCTACACGAAAAAAGAAAGAAATATGTACCTTACGGGACTTATGGGGCAGAACATTCTTTACAATGTTACCAATGTTCTTCTCGTTTCATATTTCCTGCAGAACGTTCTTTACATACCTGCAATTTTCGTAAGCGTGATTATTGCAGTTGCACGTGTGTGGGACGCATTCAATGACCCGATTATGGGTACAATCGTTGATAAAACGAGGACAAAATGGGGCAAATGCCGTCCTTATCTTATTTTTGTTCCCGGTATAGTTATGATAATTTCAATTCTCTGCTTTGTAAACTTTGAATATGTGGGCACAGCAGGGGATATTCTCAAAGGCACAAACCTTGTGTGCGTTCTCTGGGCAGGATTTTCATATATCCTCTGGGGTATGAGTTACACTGCAGGTGATATTCCCTTGTGGGGTATTACTGCACTTATGACAGAAGACGAAAAGCGCAAACAGAAGCTTATTTCTCTTGCACGTATGTTTGCAGGTGTGGGCGGCGGTGTTGCAATGCTTGCACTTTCACCCTGTGCTGAAATGATGACATCAGCCCTTAAAGGCGATGCAAGAACAGGTTATTTCCTTACAGCACTTATCGCAACAGTTATCGGTGCCGCACTTTTCCAGTGTGCAGGTATCGGCACACGCGAATACATCGAGCCTTCAGAAGAAAAGTATTCTGTAAAAGAAAACTTCAAAATTATGTGGAGAAACAAGCCTTTCAGACAGATTCTTCTTTCAGGCTTGCTCAATGCACCTACACAGCTTATGATGATTGTTGCAATCCCTCTTGTAAACAACTATTATTCTTCACAGAACGGTATGATGTCGCTTCTTTACCTTGCACTTTTAGGCGGTGGTTTGTTCATCGGACAGTTTGTTATTATGGGACTTGTGCCGAGAATGCTTGAAAAAACAACAAAGAAGAAACTTTATAACGGTTCAAAAATCGTTTCAGTTCTTCCGCAGATGGCGTTGTTCTTCCTTTTCCTTGCATTCCCGCACCGCCTTGCAGAGCCTGTGTTTCTTATAATCACAATGCTCATTTTCGCAGTATGCGGTATTGCAATGGGACTTAACTCTGTTCTCCAGACACTTATGATTTCTGACGCAGTTGACTACGAGGAATATCACTACGGCATCAGACCTGACGGCGTTTTCTTCTCGGGACAGACATTCCTTGTTAAAATCGGCAGCGGTTTCGCTTCAATTATTTACGGTATCACCTGCGAAATGGTAAATTACACAGGCGATAACATCAAAAAGCTCAACGAGTTTATCCAGCAGGGAAATGTCATCAGAGATTTCCTTGACAGAAGTGCCGCAAACTTCAACAGCGAATACTTCGGATATATGGCAATGCTCTTCTTCTGCATTTCCGTACCGCCTGCAATCGGTGCACTTCTTTCAGTTATCCCCACATGGAAATACGCTCTTGATGACGACGAGCACGAAAGAATTCTTGGTGAACTCAACAAGAGAAGACGTGAAAAAGAAGAGAATAAATAATAGTTTTCAAGCAACGAAAATGACCATCGGTTTTCCGATGGTCATAATTTTTTATACTGATACTTTTTTAGCTATAATAAAAGAATAGCTGTCAGCTTTGCCGATTTCAGCAGACGGCGTGATTTCGATTTTTTCAATAAGCTTTGCAAAGGTTTCTGTCTGTTCATACATCAGGTCAATATCAAATTTTTCCATTTCATGGCTATCGCTTACAACGCAAAGGTAATACGGAGCAGGTACAAGACTGATTTCGGGTATCTTCATAGTGAAAAAATTTTGTCCTTCACCGAAATGAAGAAAATTATGTCCGCGGAGAGTCATTGTGCGGACAGTGTTTCTGCCTTTTACAGTGTCAATGTAAAGCTTATCCATAAATTTATTACCTGTGTAAACAAGGTCAATTTCAGGCTTGCCTGTATATTTGTATTCACCGTTGATGTCGCGCCACTCTTTGCATCCCAAATGTTCAACGGTCAGGTTGGCAACACATTTGAAATGGTCTTTTTTACCATCCCAAAGTTCGCGGTGCATTGCCAACCACCTTGATGTCGCCTGAATACTGCCTGTTCTTCTGTCCTCAAAATGGGGCAGACGGAAATGACCTGTAGTGAAAACAAAAATATGTGTTCTTTCAAGGGGCATTTCTTTAAGATTTTTTATAAGTTGAAGAAGTGCGATAGGTCCGTTTTCTTCAACGCAGTTAGTGCCGTCAGTGTGGGTGTTTATAATAACGTTTTCTCTTTTGTTTCTGCCCTCTAAAATGCAATAGAAACTCTCGGTAAAAGCGTGTTCTTCAATTTCAGATTCAAGTATAAATTTTGCTTTTTTATGTTTCTTTGCAGCCTCAATGACATTTTGACCATTCGTTTCATTTACCCACAGCATAGGAATTTTCTGATAATCCATTATGAAAGAAAGGTACTGTCCCTCAATCATATCATCGTGCAGACCTTTCCAAATGAGAATAACAGCTTTAGCTTTTGTAAGCTTTGAAATAATGCCATAAAAGCATTGGACAAAGCTTGTAATAACGGGTCCTTCGTATTTCTTTTCAAGTACAACGTTTTCAGGGTAACTCGAACGCTTATCGAAAGCGATTTCACTCGGAAGAAAATTTACGTTTGCGATATTAAAAACCGCAATTTTGTTTTTTACTTTTGGTATATCTGAAATATTTTTAACATATACTAACTCTTCTGTTATTCCCTCTGCAGATGTTTCGCCTGAATAAGGGTAAGCAGAAGAAATAGGAATATTGATTCTTCCTTTTTCGTCAATTATTTCTATGGATGAGCTTTTTTCTTCCCATCGTCTGAAATAAAACGGATCAGAATAAACGGGTATATTCATATTTGTAATTTCGTCTTTAAGCCAGTTTATAAAATTGGTGTGTCCTTTACTGCCGGTAAGTCTTGTACCGAAGGAGTTCATTTTATTTATACCTTTAAGCATTTCATCTTTTGAAACATAAAAACTCATTCAATCCACCTCGCATTTTTGTTTTATATAGTGTAGTCAGTCAGAATTAAAAGGAAACATATTTTCACATGATTTTGTTTGACATCACCACTTCCTGTGAAGTTTGACGTGATTTTCGAATACTATAAATATAAATAACTATACAAATAGTAACTATAGTATATCATGATGGATTTTTAATATCAATAGTCTGTGGAAAAATATTTTTGATATTTATAGACTATTGTCAGAGGGAGATGATACAGTGAGTGAAATTGCTAAATATATAGGACAGAGAATCAGAAATCATAGAACAAGGCTGGGTTTAAGTCAGGAAAAATTGGCTGAACTTTCGGGAGTTCATCACACTTATATCGGTCAGCTTGAACGCGGTGAAAAAAACGCAACACTGGAAAGCATAGAAAAAATTTCCAAAGCTTTAAATGTTTCACTGTCAAAACTGTTTGAAAAGCTTGATGAATCTGAAGAAGGGCAGAAAAACATACCTTTGCAATGCTATGATTTGTTCTCTGCCAAAACAATTAAAGAACAAGAGCAACTTTTTAATATTCTTCTTGAAATCGAAAAATATAATCATAAATAAAAAATGACCATCGGTTTTCCGATGGTCATAATTTTTTATTAAATATTAAAGACTGTTGAGAATCTGGATTACGCTTTCGAGTTCGTTGGGCTTAACCTTTTCTACAGGTTTATTATTTTTTACGCAGTCTGCAAAGTAGAGAATTTCATTTGCATATGCATCGCTCTTGGGTAAATTGATTTTGCCTGTGTCGCCTTCTGCAACTTCTGTAAGGTCAAATACATTTTCTTCTCTGTCGTAAACCTTGATTGAACCGTGTTCGTTGGCAACAACCGCATCTTCAAACTGGAAGCGGAATTCTGCAGTGAAGGGATAACGTGCAGCATACCATGAAGCTTCTGAATGAATTGAGAATTCGCCGAAATCATAGTCAACGCTGATGAAATCCTGGTCAGGACGTTTTGAACGGAACTGATGTCTTACTGTGGGAATGCCGAAAGCATAAACCATAAAGTCAAGGTCATGGATGTGAAGGTCATAAGGAGTAAGACCGCTTCTCTTTTCGTCCATCATCCAGCCGTCCCAACTCCATCTGGGATAACCGCCAAGACGTGTCATGCTGCCTGAAAGGAGTTTGCCGTACTTCTGTGTATCGAAAATATCTTTGAGAATAAGATATTCCGGCCAGAAACGAAGAACCTGTGCAACCATAAATTTAACACCGTTCTTTTCTGCAGTAGAATAAACTCTTTCTACGTCTTCTTCTTTGAGAGAAATGGGCTTTTCTGTGATAACATTAATGCCTTTTTCCATTGCTTTAACAGCAAAATCTGCGTGAAGATATGTAGGAAGACAGATATCGAGAATGTCAATTTTTTCATTTGCAAGCATTTCGTCGAAATCTGTGTAGCAGTGTTTTGTGTCTTTGTAATTTTCCATTCTTTCGGGGCGGATATCGCAAAGGCAGATAAGCTCTGCATCTTCCATCTGCTCCCATACAGGAATATGAGCGCCGCTGATTCCGCCAACGCCTACAAGACCGATTCTTAACATAAAAAATCCTCCGTTTTCTGATTAATTTTTTACCATATTTTTACCATATAATTATATAATGTGTTTGTTTTAAAGTCAATAAATATTGAAGAAAACAATTTATATTTCTTCACAAAGCCTTGCCAGTTCTTCCATTGTCAGTTTTTCTGCTCGTACGTTTGCGTCGAGCCCTGCTCTTTCAATGGCGGCAATTACATCTGCTTTCGGTTTGCCCATTCCTGATGAAATTCCGTTTGCAGCAGTTTTTCTTCTTTGTGAAAATGCACTTTTAACAAGTGAGAAAAATTTCTTTTCATCACTTACTTCGATAGGCGGATTGCTTCTTATTTTCAATTGCATAACAGCACTGTCAACTTTAGGTGCCGGCATAAATGAGCCTTTTGAAACACCGAAAAGTTTTTCGGCTTCCGCATAATAATTCACGGCAACGGTAACTGCGCCTGATTCGCGTGAGCCTACTTCCGCGCAAAGTCTGTCGGCAGCTTCCTTCTGCACCATAACTGTCATATTTTCAATTTTTGCTTTGTTTTCAAGGAAATACATTATAATGGGTGAAGTGATGTAATATGGGAGATTAGCACATACCGCAACTTTTTCTCCCGGGAATTTTTCTTCTATGAGTGCGTTGATGTCGGTTTTCAGCACATCGGCATTTATTACTTCAACATTGTCAAAATCTGCAAGTGTTTCATCAAGAACAGGAAGCAAAGCCGAGTCGACTTCAATGGACACAACTTTTTTTGCTCTTTTTGCAAGTTCAGCGGTGAGAATTCCTACACCTGCACCGATTTCTATTGCACAGGTTGCACCGTCTGAGAGGGCATATTCTGCCATCTGGGGACATACTGTGGGATTAATTAAAAAGTTCTGACCAAGGGATTTTGAAAACTGAAATCCGTGTCTTGTCATAATATCTTTAATAGTGCCTATTTCCCATAAGTTTTTCATTACTGTTTTCCTTTCAAAAGCCTTGAATTTTACCTTTATTTGTCATATAATAGATACAATATACATATTATAGTCGGAGGTTTTAAAAATGTCAATTTTAGTAACAGGCGGAGCAGGCTTTATCGGCTCACATACCTGCGTTGAATTGCTTAATGCAGGGTATGATATTATTGTACTTGATAATTTTTATAATAGCAAGAGCGAATCTTTAAAAAGAGTAAAAGAAATTACAGGTAAGGATTTTAAATTTTACGAATGTGACATCCGCGACAGAAAAGGTCTTGATGAGATTTTTGCAAAAGAAAATGTTGAAGCGGTAATTCACTTTGCAGGACTTAAGGCTGTGGGCGAAAGCTGCCAGAAACCCCTTGAATATTACGATAACAATATCGGCGGTACAGTAACTCTCTGCGAAGCAATGAGAGATGCAGGATGCAAGAAAATCGTTTTCTCATCTTCTGCAACAGTTTACGGAAGCGAAAATGTTTCTCCCCTTAAAGAAACAATGAAAACAGGGGGTACAACAAATCCCTACGGCACAACAAAATATTATATTGAACAGATTCTTACTGACCTTTATGCTTCAGATAACGAATGGAGCGTTGTGCTTCTCCGTTACTTCAACCCCATCGGTGCACACGAAAGCGGAAGAATCGGTGAAAACCCCAACGGCATCCCCAACAACCTTATGCCTTACGTTTCTCAGGTTGCAGTCGGCAAACGTGAGTGCCTGAGTGTTTTCGGTGATGACTACGATACTCACGACGGCACAGGCGTGCGTGACTATATACACGTTGTTGATCTGGCTCTCGGTCACATCAAGGCTGTTGAAAAGGCTCTCGGCACAACAGGCTGCGATGTTTTCAATCTTGGTACAGGCAAGGGCTACAGTGTGCTTGATTTGGTTAAAGCATTTGAAAAAGCATCAGGCGTTAAAATTAATTACAAAATCGCTCCCAGACGTGACGGCGATATTGCAACTTGCTATTCAGACCCCACAAAAGCGAAAGAAGAACTTGGCTGGACTGCCGAAAGAGATCTGGAAAAAATGTGTGAAGACACATGGCGTTGGCAGAGTCAGAACCCTGACGGATTTTAATTTATGGATTTAATAGAATTTGAAGAAAAGAAAGAAAAGGCCGTTTTAGTCTGCGTTGACATGGGCTTGTATGATGCGGAAAGTTCACTTGATGAACTTGAAGAACTGGCCAAAACTGCAGGTGCAGAAGTTGTGGCGAGAGTAACGCAGAAAAGGGATAAGCCTGATTCTGCTTACTATATCGGCACCGGAAGACTTGATGAACTGAAAACCTTCTGCGAAGAAAATGAGTGCGACCTTATTATTTTTGACAGTGAACTTACACCTTCTCAGCTTCGCAATGTTGAAGATTACACAGATGTAAGAGTTGTTGACAGAACAACTCTTATTCTCGATATTTTTGCAGGGAGAGCCCGGACAAACGAAGGTAAACTTCAGGTTGAGCTTGCCCAGCTTAAATACAGCCTGCCGAGACTTTCAGGTAAAGGTATTCAGCTTTCAAGGCTGGGTGGCGGTATCGGAACCCGAGGTCCCGGTGAAACAAAGCTTGAAAGCGACAGGCGACATATCAGAAGAAGAATTGCATCTTTGACCGCTGAGCTTGAAAAGGTTGAAAACAGAAGAAACGACCTTCGCAAGAGAAGGAAAAAAGACGGAATTCCAACCGTTGCAATAGTAGGTTACACAAACGCAGGTAAATCAACTCTTATGAATGCACTTACCGAAGCGGGAGTGCTGGCAGAGGATAAACTTTTTGCAACACTTGACCCCACTGCACGTGGGCTTGACTTGCCCGACGGCAGACGGGTGATGCTTGTTGATACGGTAGGTCTTGTAAGAAGGCTTCCCCACCACCTTGTTGAAGCGTTCAAATCAACTCTTGAAGAAGCAGTTGTGGCAGATGTTATTCTTAATGTGTGCGATGCGTCAAGTGACGAATGTGCAGAGCATTTGCGGGTAACGGATGAGTTGCTTCAGAGCCTTGGCTGTATGGGCAAGCCCATAGTTTCTGTTATGAACAAGTGTGACAAGGTTGATAATATTTACGATTTGCCCACTATCGGTAAGGTAGTTCTTATTTCTGCACTTAAAAAGCAAGGACTTGATAAGCTTCTTGAAGCAATCACCGCAGAGCTTGAACCCACACGCAGAAAAGCAGAGCTTCTCATTCCTTATAACGCAGGGGATGTGGCAGCGAAATTCAGAAAAGACGGCGTTGTGGAAGCGGAAGAATACCGTGCAGACGGTTTGTATTTAAAACTTATTGCTGATATTTATATGCTCGACAGATACAAAGAATATATCATAACCTGATATTGACTTTTACTTTACTATTTGATAAAATAATATCCGCACTCATTACGAGTGCGGAAAATATGCCCGCATAGTTCAATGGATAGAATAAGTTCCTCCTAAGAATTAGATATAGGTTCGATTCCTATTGCGGGTGCCAAAAAGCGGCGAGACAAGTCTCGCCTGAAAGAAGAAAGAATAGAGAATAAATAAGAAATAATAAATGTTCGGATTCACCGATTAAATTATTCATTATTCTTTATTCTTTTTTTTAATAAGGAGTTTTTACTATGAAAAGAGAAAATCCCTTATTAGATAAGTCACTATTTTTTGCAGCAAGAATAGTCAAACTCAATAAATATCTTACAAAAGAAAGAACACATCATCTCAAAGCAGATGTAAAATTCAATTATTCATCATAGAACTTTTTTGTAGTGATGATATAAGAAACAAAGCGATGGTTTATTAAATCATCGCTTTTTGTATATATTTTTTGGATTTATTGAATTTTGTTTAAATATGCTATATAATAAAAGTGATATTTTGTCGGATGATGTTTATTGCCGATGGATTTTCAAAAGAGAAAGGGGAATGAAGATGCCGGAATTTAAAAACATGGATGATTACAACGGTAAAATCAAACGTATTATTGTTACAAAAGAGGAAATTGATGAAGCAATCAGGAAAGCCGGAAAACAGATAAGCGATTCTTACGACGGAAGACCGATTCTTCTTGTAAGTATTCTGAAAGGTGCGTTTGTTTTCATGGCTGATTTATGCCGTGCAGTTACAGTTCCGTGTGAAATCGGATTTATGTGTGCAAAAAGCTATTATGAAGGAACAGTATCTTCAGGTCTTGTGAAAATCACAATGGATTTAGAGCAGGATATCAGCAAATACCATGTAATTATTGTTGAAGATATTATCGATACAGGCAGAACACTCAAGGATGTTGTGGCACTTCTTAAATCACGCAATCCTCTTTCTTTGAGAGTTGTTACTTTGCTTGATAAACCCTCAAGAAGAGTTGTTGATTTTCAGGCAGATATTTCGTTGTTTACTATTCCTGATTATTTTGTAATCGGCTATGGTCTTGATTGCGGTGAATATTACAGAAATCTTCCGTATATAGCAGAATATTCAGAATAATCTGAAACATATTTTGTAACTTATCAGAGGTAGTTTTATGAAGACGAAGAAAAAACTCGTTTTACTTATTGCGGTTTTTGTTGTTCTGATTGGGCTGGATTTATTTTTCGGTTGGCAGAACAAAGCTTTGCTGACAACTGAAATTGCGGTTGAAAACGAAAACATCCCTTCTTCGTTTTCAGGCTTTCGCATAGTTCAGGTGTCAGACCTGCATAACACAACGTTTGGTTTCAAAAACAAAAAGTTGCTTGAAGCCATAGAAAAAGCAAAACCTGATATCATTGTGATAACAGGTGATTTAGTTGATATGAACAGAACTGAAATTGATGTTGCTTTGTCGTTTTCAGAAAAAGCAGTAGATATAGCACCTGTTTATTTCGTTACGGGTAATCACGATGTTAAAGCAGTAGGACGCACGGATTTGCTTGAAGGTTTAAAAAAGTGCGGCGTTTCAGTTATGAGAAATAAAAAAACCGAAATAGAAAAATCGGGGCAGAAAATAACACTTCTCGGAATTGATGACCCGAAATTTCTTGACGATTTTATGGCATATGATGATAAAACCAACACGAAAATAATGCTTGATAAATTAAATGAGAACAAAAATAATTTTACGGTTCTGTTGGCACACAGAGCTGAAATGATTGATGTTTTTTCGGAAGCAGGAATTGACCTTGTTCTTACCGGTCACGCTCACGGCGGACAGATAAGATTACCCGGTTACGGCGGAGTTTTAGCTCCCGGTCAGGGTTGGTTTCCTGAATATGATTCAGGTCTTTACAGAAAGCAAGGCACGCAGATGATAGTAAGCCGCGGTCTGGGAAACAGTGCTTTCCCGTTCCGTATAAATAACAGACCTGAAATTATTGTTGCAGAATTGATAAGCATATGTGAGGTGTCCTGATGAAAATAATGAGCTTTAATACACAGTCATGCACAAACTATATCACGCAGGAAATTGACTATGAAATTATGGCTGATGCTATAAGAAAATGTCAGGCAGATATTGTGGGGCTTAACGAAATTCATGAAGAGAGCCATATGGAAAATTACAGAGAGCAGACGAGAAAATTATCAGAATTATCAGGGTTGAATTATTATAAATTCTGTCATGCCTGCACTCTTGAAGAGGGGACTTTCGGTAACGGATGTATCTCGAAAATTCCTATTGTCAGCGCAGAAGTTATAGGTGTGCCTGACCCTGACCCGAAAACGGGTAATCAGCTTTACGAAACAAGAGCATTACTTAAAGTAAAACTTGAAAACGGCTACACAATTCTCGTAATTCATTTCGGGCTTAATAAAGACGAGCAGTTAAACGCAGTGAATACTGTAGTTAATAATCTTGAAAATGAAAAGTGTATTCTTATGGGCGATTTCAATGTAGAGCCTGACAACGAGGTGTTAAACCCCATAAGAGCCAAAATGAAAGATTCATCAGATTTGTATACAGAAAATCTTTTAAGCTTCCCGTCAGACAAACCGAAAAAAAGAATTGACTATATTTTTGTAAGCAAAGATGTGGAATTTGTTTCAGCAGATATTCCTGCTATTGTGGCTGCCGACCACCGACCTGCCGTGGCAGAAATTAAATAATAAAACAAAAACAAACAGTTACAGCAAATTATATTTTTAAACGGTCTCTGGAGGCATATGCTATGAAGCAAACCGTAAAAGTAAACAGCAGAAATATTACTTTTGAAAAGGAAAAAACGTCATCTTATCAGAAAGCCAATTTTTCCGCTTGTACCTGCGAAGGTTGCAGTGCTTTTCGCAAAGCTATAGAATCAAATAAAGAATTGTCAGCGTATCTCGAGCAATTCGGAATTGACTATAATTTTCCGGATGAAGTTTTCTGGTATGACATGGGGGAAGATGATGCACTCTATTATGAGTCTGATGGGTATTATGGAGTTTGCGGTTTCTTTGACGGAGATGAATTTTCCTTTGAAAAATATGGAGTTACGATTTCATTTCTAAAAAATGCAATGCTTCCTGTTGAAAGAGATGGAGAATATTTTTATATAAGTATTAAAGGTGATTTCCCTCCAGCTTCTGACGATTTATAAAAGAAGCATTACCCGCAAAGGAATTTTTTTGAGTAAAAAGAAAGTGCCGCTTGACAAAAGCAAGAGGCACTTTCTTGTCAAATCGGGAATAAAATGTTACACTTTTTTCGGGAAAGGAGGGGGTTCTGTGACAATCGGTGAAAGAATCCAGATGCTTAGAAAAAACAACGGTCTGTCTCAGGAGGATTTAGCGAAAAAGCTTTTAGTCAGCCGTCAGACTGTGAGCCAATGGGAAACCGACCAGACGATTCCGTCTGTTGATAATATTTACAGATTAAAAGAAATTTTA
The DNA here is from genome assembly GCA_017935325.1 of Clostridia bacterium. Taxonomy (GTDB): domain Bacteria; phylum Bacillota; class Clostridia; order Oscillospirales; family Acutalibacteraceae; genus SIG575. The sequence continues at coordinate 3,893 of JAGBHV010000013.1, read as the reverse complement.
AATGTTTCCTTTGATGAGCTTATGTCAGATGAAAAAACTGAAAAGGAAGAAACGGAAGAAAAAACAGAAGAAGAAAAACCGCTTGAGGAGTATGAAAATATTATTTCCCGTGAAGAAACGGAATTTGCTCTGGGCGTAAGTGCATCAGGTCTCAGCGGAAAGAAAATGATTTTTGCAGGAGTTCTTCTGTTTGCCTATGCGGTGTACTGCATTTGTATGGATTCTGCAGGCATATTCTTAGGCTTCCTTGCAGGTGTGTATATTGTGGCTCTTGTCATTTATTTTTCATTTGCACACAAAAGAAAGTGGGAGCTTCAGAAATATGACAACCAGAAGGATATTATGACTCAGAAATATAAAGTTTTTCCTGACAGGCTTGAAAGTGCAGTTCTGAAAAACGGCGAGGTTATCCGCACAGATGTTATCAGAAAGGATGAAATTGATTCTTTCATTGAAAAAGGTGATTTCTGTGCTTTCATACAGCGTAATCATGTTTTTTCGGTGAACAAAAAAATCGCAGGAAAAGATTCCTGCCTTTATAGATTTATTTATAAGGATACCACTCTTAAGGTGGTCAGAAAAACTAAAAAAACTTTCTTGTCTGCGCTGACAATTATTCTCAGCATTGCATCTGTTTTTGCTGTGGTGATAATTGATTCGGTGAGAAGCGACTATTTCGACCAGCTCACATCAGAAAATCTCTGGATAAGCTTTTTGTTCCTGCCGATTCCCGTTCTTTCAATTCTCTACGGAATTTATCAGCAGAAAAAAGGCTACAGAAATATCAGAAACATTGTAGTGGGTGTTTGTGTTTTTCTGATTCTGAGTGTGATTGGAGCTTCTTCTTTCCTGAGTTCTACGGAATATTACAGTGATTTTTCACATCTTCTGAATTGGGAAGAAAGGCTTGATGTTGATTTCCCCGACAGAGGTGAAATTCTTACTGCATATCCTGATTATCTGCTTGATTCAGGGGTGGAAGGATGTAATGAAAAAACAACAGTAAGGCTTGAGGAAAGAGACAGAATCGCTTTTTCAGACAAGGTAGCAGGTGACGAGCGATGGATGACCGAGTATCCCGAAAATCTCCTGCCTTGCTTCCTGAGTGCTGATTATGATTATAATTTTGATTACCACATGCTTGTAAATCTCGATACCAAGGAAGTCAACAAGCCTCCTGAAAAATCAGGTTTTTACAGATTTGCTTATGTGAAATATATGGAAGCAGACGGAATTCTGGAAATTGAAGATTATTACATTGAAATTTATATAGGATAAAAATCGACCGTTGCAGTTGTTTGATTCTGCAACGGTCTTTTTGTTGTTTAAAATATTCAGTTTTTACTTGCTTTTTCTGCAAGGCGTATTGCGTTTATCAACGGAACAATTAAAATTCCGCAAAGGAAGTTACTGATTCCGTGAGTGATATCAAAGGGGAAACCTGCAGCAATCCAGGCTATTGTGCCCTTGAAATCAAGACCGAAAAGAAGTGCCTGCGCAGGTGCATATAATATTCCGTAAAGGAATCCGTGGAGCGAACATACCACCATATACACTATGGGAGCAATTTTTTTCGGCATATTTTTCGGCAGAAGCATTGTAGCACCCCACAGCACAGTCCATATATATGTGTATGGCACCCACCAGGTGGAAAAACCGCCCAGCAGACCTGTTACAAGTACAAAAATGTAAATAGGGTACAACGCTTTTTTCTGTAAACAACAGTAATTGCAACTATAATAACGCCGATTAAATGTATATTGGGCAGAAATTCCATCAGCCATTTTGACATATACATCAAAGCACCCAGCATTGCAAAAATTACTGTTTCCTTAACGTTTATCTTCAACCTTTTTCTACCTTGAAAGAATAAACTTTGCCGTCTTCAATTTCTGTCATGTCAACGCCGCTTGTTGCATACTCGCCGTTTACATAGAAAGCCCAGTAAACTCCGTCTTTGTCAAAGTCGGCAGAAATTCCGTTCACTTCCTTGACATACAGACCGTAAGGGCCTTCGTCACCTTTGATAAGTTCAAGGTCAAGAAGTGCTTCGCCTACAATTTTCTTATCGGTGTGGATTTCGAATTCAGATACATTTCCGTCAATATCGCTGACAGTAAAACTGAATTCATTTTTTCCTTCTCCTAAAACCTTTACTTCAGCCTGAAGGGCAGTTGTGGTTTCGGGAGCTTCTTTTTTGTTGTCGTTACAAGACGTTGTAAACAGTGCTACGGCCGCAACGAGCACAATACAAAGAATTGCAGACAACACGCGTTTTTTGAGTGTTGTTTTCATAATTTGTATTCTCCTTTAATTTTTATTGGCTTCTTCTCGGCACTCGCGATACTGGCGAAACCTTTTTATGTAATCGGATATTTCGACTTGGTGCAGTTACTTTCACCTTCTCAGGATATATAATCCCAATGGCTTGTCCCTGATTTGCGGCATCAGGCAGAAAGAAACATTTTTTACGCACCTTACGGCGGCGGGCCCGTGCAGGATTTGCACCTGCTTCCCCGATAACAGAAATATTTTATCACAACAAATCCCAATACGCAAATGTTTTTGAAAAAATTGTAAATTTAATGTGCGTTGATTGACAGAGAATAAAAATTTGTGTATATTTAAATCATAACTTAACGGAGGTAGAATAAATGGCAAAATATTTAATTATAAACGCTGACGATTACGGTCTTTGCAAATCTGCAAACGATGCTGTTGAAGAGCTTTTTGAAAACGGAAGAATTAAATCTTCAACAATTATGATGCCTTGTCCTGCTGCAAAGGACGCAATGGAATTTGCAAAGGCACATCCCGAACATGCTATAGGCATTCATCTTACAATGACAAACGAATGGTCGGATTACAGATGGAAACCCTTGTCAGATGGTAAAACTCTTGTAAATGATGAGGGATATATGTGGCGTTCAAGCCGTGAAGTGGAAAAAAATGCCGACATCAAGGAACTTGAAAAGGAAATCCGTGCACAGGTTGACTTTGGTGTAAAAAATGGTTTCAAGCCGTCACATCTTGATAATCACATGGGTTCGCTTTACGGGCACTATACAGGCAGATTCAGCCTTCTTAAAATGTCACTGCGTGTATGCGGTGAACTGGGATATGCTTACAGAATGTACACTTCTCACGACAAACGCATCTGCCCTGCCGGTACTCCGTATCCGCTTTATTGGGCATCAACCTTGATTTCACGTCTGTGGGCAAAGCAGTATAAAGTAATTCTTCCTGACTATCTCCTTTTCCCCGATTGGACAAGCGATTTACGCTCAAACGGATATGAGCATTACCGCGATACGATTTTAAAAATATGGACAGATTTACCTGACGGTGTTACGGAAACTTTCGTGCATCCTGCAAAGGAAACAGACGAACTTAAAAGTATTGTGGGTTCATGGCAGGACAGAGTATGGGAATATACACTTATGAATGACCCCGAAACGCATAAAATTTTAAAAGACCACGGAATTGAGCTTATCAGTTACCGTGACCTGATTGAAATGAAAAGAAAGAAATAATTTGTGAACGGGTTCTGCAAAAAGAAAAATTTTTACAAGTCGATAAAATCATACATTGAACAAAGTTAAATGCACCGGAAGTTCGATTCAGAACTTCCGGTGAACTTTTTATGTTTTATTCATATAAATTATAATTTTCAACGAAAAATCCCCTCAGTCAGAATCGCAGATTCTGACAGCTCCCCTTACGTTTTTAAGGGGAGCCTGAACCATAAATAAACCGATAAATTATAATTTATATGTAACTAACCTTGCCATTTTGCTGTCATCCTTGAGCGAAAGCGAAGGATCTCAAAATGGCAACACATAAAGCATTTCCAAACGAGATTCTTCGCTGTCGCTCGAGAATGACACGTTTGG
>JAGBHV010000091.1 GCA_017935325.1 Clostridia bacterium | reverse complement strand
GTTAGCGAAGGATCTCAAAATGGCAACACATAACACATTTCCAAACGAGATTCTTCGCTGATGCTCGAGAATGACACGTTTGGAAATGTCAACGATAAATTATAATTTTCAGCTATCACTGATGTGAGTTTTATAATAATTTGCGAGTATGATGCCCATATCCGGTTTTTTAATTTATAATTTATCGCACAATTAATTTTAACATCGTAGGGGCGCCCATTGGGCGTCCGCCTGAAAATTACGCATAATTTCACGGGTCGTCGAGGACGCCGCCCCCTACGAAATCTCAATTTAATTTTAACATCGTAGGGATGCCCCTCACGGGCATCCGCAAAATTACATCAAAACCAACGGTCGACCGCAAGGGTCGACCCTACAGATGTGAACAAAAACATATTAACAAATTATAATCAACACTCGTAGGGCAGGGCCTTGGTCCTGCCGCCAAATCTTACGCAAAATAACAAACGGCTATAGGCTCCCCTTGAAAATGCAAGGGGAGCTGTCAGAATCTGCGATTCTGACTGAGGGGATTTTTCGCTGAAAATTATAATTTATCAACAATTCTGATATCCATTACAAAATAACAAATATAAAAGGAGGAAAAAGAAATGGCAATTATCAAAGTTGAAGGTATGCACTGCCCTGTGTGCGTTAAACGTATCGGTGATGCACTTAAAAGTGCTGACATCGAATGCGAAATCAGCCTTGAAGAAAAAACAGTTTCCGTAAACGATGCTGACGTTGAAAAAGCAAAAGAGGAAATTGAAGACTTAGGCTTTGAAGTTTAATGGAAACAAAAATTTACAGCAGAGTTGATTTTTACGTCAACTCTGCTGTTTTTGTTTTACATAATTCTGTTTAACGAATTATTTTGTTTTAATTTTGAAGCACTTGATTTCGAAGGGATTTGCTGTGAAAGAAAGTGTTGAGCCTGAGAATGTATCAATTGCAACATCATTTCTTTCAAGAAGGTCACATTCTGCTGCTTCTGCGATTTCTGCAAAGAGTTCTGCAGTAACGTCTGTTCTTCTGCCTGTTTTTTCTACGAAACGAACGATGTAAGCATCTTCGTCTTCGCATTTCTTAACTGCTTCAAGAGTTACGTTATCAGCAGATACTTTGATGAATGACTTTGCTGTATCTCCCTTTGCATCTGCGGGAATTTCAACCGCTGTCATGGGATTGTTGATTTCAAGACCTCTTGTGATTGTGTCAGCATCTTTCCAGTTGCCTGCGTGGGGATAGAGTGAGTATGTGAAGTAGTGGTCACCTCTGTCTGACTGCGGGTCGGGATTCATAGGTGCTTTGAGAAGTGTGATAATCATTCTCTGTTTGTCAACTTCGTAGCCGTACTTGCAATCGTTAAGAATTGTAAGGCCGTAAGCATCTTCTGACATATCGATGAAGTTATGTGCTGAAACTTCAAACTTAGCTTTATCGTAAGGATTGTGGCGGTAGTTTGAGTTTTCGATTGTTGCATAAGCAATATCACGAGTATATTTTGATGCTTTGATATCAACATCGAAACCAACTTTAAGGAGTTTTTCCTGTTCATTCCAGTTGATGAATGTGTCGAAGTCGATTCTGTCAAGGTCATTATAGATGATGATATTCTGTTTAACAAGTGACTTGTTGATTTTCTTTTCAATTGAAAGAGCTGTGAATACATCGCCTGTTGCTATTGCTGTAACTTTACCGGGCTCTGTATCAAATTCGCGGTCAACATAAGTTGCAACGATATCCCAAGCGTCGTATTTACCGGGAAGGTCTTCGTAAAGTCTGAATACGTTACCTTTGCCGTCGAGAACTTCTCTGTTGTTGTTTTTATCAAAGATTGAAACAAGTTCTGCTTTTTCGTCGAGTTCAACTCTGAAGTTGTCGTTTTCGATTACATTGCCGAAAGCAGCAACTGATGTTGCTTCCTTAACTGCTGCATCTTTAGTGTAGAACACTTTGTAACCTGCTGCAGGAACATCTTTTGCTACGAATACAAGCACTTTTGTGCCGTCGAGTTTTGTGTAAGCCTGAACGGGAACTTTTTCACCGTTTTCGTCAAAGATTTCAACATCCTTGTAGGGAAGTTCAACTTTTGATGTTGCGTTAACGCCAAGTGAATTGAAGAGGGCAAAGGGTTTGCCGTATTTTACAGCACCGTCTGCGTTACCTGCGATAACATTAAGAGCTTCATCTCTTACTTCTTCACCGATTTTGATGATTTCATCATAAATTGCACAAAGGTCACCGAAAACTTCTGTGATGTGTGAACCGGGAAGTGAATCGTGGAACTGGTTTGTAAGAATCATCTGCCAACCTTCGTTAAGCTTGTCAAGAGGATACTTGTAACCGTATTTCATTGCAACGCTTGCAAAGAGTTCTGCTTCACGGTAAAGGTTTTCACTGCGTCTGTTGAGTTTCTTGAGAAGAGCCTTTGTTGTGTGAACACCGCGGTGCTCTTCAAGGTAAAGTTCATCTTTCCATGTGGGAATGTTTGTTTCTGTTGCGTTTGCTTTCATTCTTGCAAGTGAATCTTCAATCTTGCTGGGAACTGCTTCAGGAAGTCCGGGGAATTTGCTGTAACGTTTAACGTATTCCAGCATTTCGGTGTCTACACCGCCGCCGCCGTCACCCCAGCCATAGCAGTACATTGATTCACCGATTGTTTCCTTGTCTGTATATCTTGACCAGTTAACTTTAAGTGAGTCTGCTTCAACTGTGCCGATAAAGTGTGTGGGAGGAACAATTGAGAATACTTTTGAGCCGTCGGGGCCTTCCCACCAGAATGTGTTATACTGCCAGGGGTTAGTATCGTTCCAGATACCCATTTTATGTGTTACGAAATATTCAACGCCTGCTTTTTTGAGAATCTGAGGCATTGCATAGCCGTTACCGAAAACGTCGGGAACCCAACATGTTTTGGGAGTGATACCGAATGTCTTTTCTGCATATCTTACGCCGTGGAGAAGCTGACGTGTGAATGATTCACCTGAAACAAGGTTACAGTCAGGTTCAACCCACATTGCACCGATATATTCCCATCTGCCTTCTTCGATACGTTTCTTAACCTGTTCGAAGAGTTTGGGATAACGTTTTTCCATTTCGATATATGTAGGTGCAGTACTCTGTGAGAAAATGAAATCAGGATACTGTTCCATAAGTCTGAGCATTGTTGCATGAGTTCTGCCCAATTTACGCACATATTCTTTATAAGCCCACATGAAAACGATATCAAGATGTGAGTTACCTACAAGTGCAAGTTTACCGATTGAAGAATAATTGGGGTTGTTGTAAACCTTATCTTTAAGAACTTTCTGAGCAAGAAGAAGTTCAGCTTTGAATTCTTCGCCGTCAAGGTCAAAGTTTACGTGTGTGAATGCTTCTTTTAAAGCAGCGCGGATAAGCTCTGCAAGACCTGTGTCAAGAACGGGCATAAAGAGAGCGTTGAAAGCTGCTTTGAAGTCCCAGTAAATTTCTTCGATTACAGGGTCAACAACACCGATGAATGAGCATGAAAGAGTTTTTACAGTTGATTCGTTTGAATGCCATACATAGTATGATTCAATGTCAACATCATAATGCTCATTGCCTTCAGCACAGTTTGTAAGAAGAACGCTGTTTCTGAAGGGGTCAAGTCCCTGATAAGGTTCACCGTTGAGAGAAAGAAGTGAGTCACCACCGAAATATACGTTAAGAGTAACTTTTTTGCCTTTGAAACGTGCAGGCATATCAAATGAATTTTTGAAGAAAGCACTCCAGCCGTTGTTACCCCAACGGTCACCAACGTTGAGCTCTTTCCATTCATCATAAAGATACTCGTAATCATCAATACCTTTGTAAATGCATTCCTTCATTTTCCATGCAGGAATTGATTCGATGTCAGTATAAATTCTCTTTTTGAGAGTTTTGAGTTTAACTGTTACCAAATCATCAAAAGAGAAGATACCTCTCTGCTTACCTTTTGTCGCGTCACGCCAGTCATCAACATGAGCGTCCATTGCGTCAAGAGCAGCAACAGCATCAAGATTTTTGATTTCTGCCATTTGTTTATCATCCTTTCCTGAAACTTATTTCAAGTCATTTTATAGTATACTATAAATCAAAACCTTTTTCAATACCAAAAACAAAGAGGCTGTAAATTTTTACAGCCTCCGGGTATTTTACAGAATATGATAATTAACTACAAGCCCTGCAAACACAATTGATACCATTGAAAGAAGTTTTATAAGGATGTTGATTGAGGGTCCTGAAGTATCTTTGAACGGGTCGCCGACAGTGTCGCCTACGACTGCAGCTTTGTGATTAGAACTGCCTTTACCGCCGAATTCGCCGCTTTCAATGTATTTCTTTGCGTTATCCCATGCACCGCCTGAGTTTGACATGAATATCGCCATCAGGAAACCGGTTACTGTTGCGCCTGCAAGCATACCGATTACACCGTTATAACCAAGTACAATACCCGTAACTATAGGCACAATAACTGCTGTGATTGTGGGAAGAATCATTTCTTTCAGGCTTGCTTTTGTGCAAAGGTCAACGCAGGATGCGTAGTCTGCTTCCTTTTCGCCTGTCATAATACCTTTGATTTCTTTGAACTGTCTGCGTACTTCAACAACAACGCTCTCTGCAGCTCTTCCTACAGAATTCATTGTAAGTGCTGCAAAAACGAAGGGGAGACAAGCACCGATAAATAAACCTACAAGCACCGTAGGATTCATAATTGAAATGTCCATTACTTCGCCGTTTCCTGCAGTTACAAGAGCTTTTTCAATCTGATCTTTATAAGAAGCAATAAGCGCCAGAGCTGTAAGTGCTGCTGAGCCGATTGCAAAGCCTTTACCTGTTGCGGCAGTTGTGTTGCCGAGAGAATCGAGGGCGTCTGTTCTTTCTCTTACTTCCTTATCAAGGCCTGCCATCTGAGCAATACCGCCTGCATTGTCAGCAACAGGACCGTAAGCATCTGTTGCAAGAGTAATTCCGAGAGTTGAAAGCATACCCACAGCCGCAATAGCCACGCCGTAAAGACCGTTTGCAGCACTTATAAATCCGCCTGCAAATGAATAAGCAGCAATAACACAAGCGGCAATTATAACGATGGGAATTGCTGTTGACATCATACCCAGACCTACACCGCCGATGATAATTGTGGCTGAGCCTGTTTCTGATTTTTTAGCAAGATTTTTTGTAGGCTTATATGTGTCAGATGTGAAATATTCAGTGAAGAAACCGATAAGCACACCTGCAAGCAAACCTGAAAGAAGTGAGAAATAAAGGTTGAAATTCTCTTTACCTGCAATAAACCATACAAGAGGGATTGCTACAAGTCCTAACAGAACAGCACTTGAGTTAGTGCCTTTTCTTAAGGCTTTGAGAAGAAGCTTCTGCTCGGTTTTTTCGCCTGTTCTTACAAGGAAAGAACCGAGTATTGAACATATAACACCTGCAGCAGCAAGAAGCATCGGAAGAAACGCCGCTTGGACATTTCCTGCAAAAGCTGCAACGCCAAGAGCCATTGCCGAAATAATTGAACCTACATATGATTCATAAAGGTCTGCACCCATACCTGCAACGTCGCCTACATTATCACCTACGTTATCAGCAATAACCGCGGGGTTTCTCGGGTCATCTTCAGGAATACCTGCTTCAACTTTGCCAACAAGGTCTGCGCCGACATCGGCTGCTTTTGTGAAAATTCCGCCGCCGACTCTTGCAAAAAGAGCCATTGAAGAAGCACCCATACCGAAGGTGAGCATCGCACTTGTGATTTCCGCAATTTCCAGCTTGAAAACGAATTTGAGAAGAATAAACCACAGCGAAATATCAAGAAGGCCGAGACCTACAACTGTAAATCCCATAACCGAGCCTGCGCTGAATGCAACACGAAGACCTTTATTAAGACCTTCCTGACATGCATTTGCAGTTCTTGCATTTGAGGCAGTTGCAATTTTCATGCCGATAAAACCTGAAAGGCCGCTGAAGAAACCGCCTGTAAGGAATGCGAAAGGAACATATGGAGTCAGAAAATCAAGAAGCGCCATAACTCCGAGAATAAGGAACATTCCGCCGAAGAAAATCGAAACAATTGTGTACTGCCTTTTAAGATATGCATTTGCACCCTTTCTGACAGATTCTGCGATTTTTTTCATTTTTTCAGTTCCTTCTGAAAATTTCATTACCTTCTTTGCCATAATAAATGCAAACAAAATTGCAATTACAGAGCCAAGCAATGTAAGTAATGCAGGATAATTTTCAGTAAGGCTTTCGATGAAAAATTTCATTTATAATTACCCCTTTTCTGAAAATGTTAATAATTTAACTTTATTATAAAGGTTATTATACCACTTGCAAGTTTTCAAGTCAATACTTGCAAAACACAGAAAGATGTTGAAATCTGCAAATAAATATTGTATAATTTTATAAAAACATAAAGGAGATAATACTTATGGCAATTTTTTCTAAAATTTTAACAGTTGTTCTTATCATTCCTGCTTTACTCGGAATATATTCAAATGATAAAAAAGATACGGAAGAACTTTACCGGGAAAATATCTCTGCTATATCATATGAAAATACTATTGAAACTGCAATTCCCCAGACAGAAATTTATAAAATGGTAAAGAATCATTTTTCTTCAGCACTTCCTGAAGGCAAAACAGAAAAGAAAGCAATCATCATCGGTTATGACGGATGCCGTGCAGATGCTCTGAGCCTTGCAACAGAAAAAGACAGCGGTATCAGAAAAATGCTTGATAACGGCGCTTCATGCAACCTTGTTTATTGTGGCGGTGTCAATTATCCTGAGGTAAACACACAGGATACTTCAACTGCTCCCGGCTGGTGCTCAATCCTTACAGGTCAGTGGGCTGATAAAACAGGCATCACAGGTAACGGAATCACAAAAGATATGGAGTATAAAACACTCCTTACTTCTCTTACAGAATCAGGCACAATTGATTCTGCATCTTTCATCACTTCATGGAACGGACATTTTGTAACAGACAACGCAACATACAAACTTGAAAAGCAGTATTGCGAAGATAATAACCTTGACGTGGCTTTCAACTATTGTTATTCTGATACAAATTCAGCAAACACAGCAATTGAAGACCTGAAAAATGCAGATTGTTCAGATTTTATTTTCGCGATTTATGAGGGAACAGACCATGCAGGACACGCTTTCGGTTTTTCAACAAATAACCCGATTTATCAGGTAGGTTTCAGAATCAATGATGTTCTTGCATACAGAACTTTAAACGCAATTGAGGAAAGAGAAACATATGAAACAGAAGACTGGCTTATAATCATTACATCTGACCACGGCGGATTTAAAACAGGTCACGGCGGCTCGTCAATCCAGGAAAGAATGACATTTATCGTTACAAACAAATAAAATAACACCGTTAAAAACAGACATCTTTTTTGTAAAAGATGTCTGTTTTTTGCGTATAAAGTATTGTAATTTAATAACAGTTGAAGTATAATTAGAATGTATATTTATAAGTATACCTATGTATACTTAAGGAGGCAAAAATATGGCAGACGTAAAACTCGGTATTCAGCTTTTTACCTTGCGTGACAGCATTCAGACAGCTGAAGACTTTGACAAAACTCTCGCTGAACTGAAAAACGAGGGTGTAAGCATAATCCAGATTTCGGCAATAGGACCTATTCCTCAGACAGAGGTAAAGGAAATTGTTGAAAAATACGGCATGGATGTTTGCGTTACTCACACAAATTTTGACAGAATGAAGGCAGAAACACAGACTGTAATTGACGAGCACAAAATGATAAACTGTGATTGTCTGGGTCTCGGAGCAATGGGTGATGATTACAGAAAAGATTTAGCATCTGTCAGACAGTTCATAAAAGACGCTGAGGCAGTCGGCAAAATGTGTTATGAACAAGGCTGTCGTTTTGCATACCACAACCACGACTTTGAATTCAAAACAGTTCTTGAAGACGGAAGAACAATTATGGACGTACTTCTTGAAGAAACTAACCCGGATTATTTCTGGTTTATTCCCGATACAGCGTGGATTCAGATAGGCGGAAAAGACCCTGTTGAATTTTTGGAAAAACTCAGAGGCAGAGTCAAGGTCTGCCACTTTAAAGATTACATAAAAGCCGATACAGAAAGAGGCTTTAAATTCACAGAGCTGGGCAAAGGCGAAGTTGATATTCCTGCCTGCCTTGAAAAACTGCGTGAAATGGGTGTTCCGTATGCAGTATATGAACACGATATTGACTGGGAAGTTAGCGCAATGCAATCTTGCAAAGACAGCTATAAATATATGTTAAAAATTGCAGAAAAATAACGAAAGGATGTTTTAATATGTCAGAAAAAATCAGAGTCGGTATTATCGGCATAGGTAATATGGGTTCAAGTCACTTAAGAAATTACAGAGACGGCAAAATGCCCGAAATCGAAATCACAGCAGTTTGTGATATCAAGGCTGACCGCCTTGAATGGGCAGAAAAGGAATTTCCCGCAATCCCAAGATTTGACTCTTTTGATAAAGTGCTTGAAAGCGGACTTTGCGATGCAATCCTTATTGCAGTACCGCACTATGACCATCCGCCCATGGCAATCAAAGCACTTGAAGCGGGTCTTCATGTTATGACAGAAAAACCTGCAGGTGTTTATACAAAACAGGTACGCGAAATGAACGAAGTTGCTGCAAAAAGCGATAAAGTTTTCGGAATTATGTATAATCAGAGAACTAACCCAATGTACCGCAAGGCAAGAGAAATTGTCAAAGGCGGCGAATACGGTCAGCTCAAACGTGTTAACTGGATTATCACAGACTGGTTCAGAACTCAGGCTTATTACAATTCCGGCGGATGGCGTGCAACATGGTCAGGCGAAGGCGGCGGTGTGCTTCTTAATCAGTGCCCCCATAACCTTGACTTATGGCAGTGGATTTGTGGTATGCCCAACAAAATCAAGGCTGTTTGCCGTGTAGGGCAGTGGCACGATATTGAAGTTGAAGATGATGTTACAATTTATGCCGAATATCCCAACGGTGCGTCAGGTGTGTTCATCACAACAACAGGTGATTGCCCCGGTACTAACAGACTTGAAATCACTCTTGACAGAGCAAAGCTTATCTGTGAAGATAACAAACTTCGTATGTATGTTCTTGAAAACAATACATCAGATATAATTTACAGATCTGAAGATGGTTTCGCTAAAGAAGACGGCGAATGGATTGAGGTTGAACTTGAAGGGGAAAACAATCAGCATTCAGGTGTTATGAACGCATTTGCAGGCAAAATTCTCCGCGGTGAAGAGCTTATTGCTCCCGGTGAAGAAGGTATCAACGGCCTTACAATTTCAAATGCTGCTTTCCTTTCATCATGGCTTGATAAAACTATTGAGCTTCCTATCGATGAAGACCTTTACTATGCTGAACTCAAAAAGAGAATTGATTCTTCAAAAGCAAAAGAAAACGTTGTTGAAAAAACCAACGAGGATATGAGTTCAACTTATTAATTCTATAAAACGCATCAAAGAAAATAATTCGAAAGGATTTTTCACAATGGATAAAACTCTTGTTATTATGGCTGCAGGAATGGGCAGCAGATACGGCAGTTTAAAACAGATAGACCCCATTGGCAATGAAGGTTCACTGATTATTGACTATTCAATTTACGATGCTGTAAAAGCAGGCTTCAACAAGGTTGTTTTCATAATCAAGAAACAGGATGAAGAAGCTTTCAGAAACGCTATCGGCAACAGAATTGAAGATAAAGTTAAAACTGAATACGTTTTTCAGGACCTGAACAATATTCCTGAGGGATATTCTGTACCCGAAGGACGTGTAAAGCCCTGGGGCACCGGTCACGCAATTCTTTCATGTCTCGGCACTGTAAAAGAGCCGTTTGCAGTTATTAATTCTGATGACTATTATGGTCCTCAGGCTTTCAAGGAAGCTGCAGAATGGATTGAAAGAACTGACCTGGAAAAAGAAATTCTTCCTTTCAGTATGGTAGGCTTTAAACTCAAAAACACTCTTACCGAAAACGGACACGTGTCCCGCGGTGTTTGTGTTGTTAATGATAAAGGTCAGCTTGACGAAATTACTGAAAGAACAAAAATCATCAGACGCGATGGTAAAGTTTACTATGAAGATTTTGAAGAGCCTGTTGAACTTGACGAAAATGCTATCGTTTCAATGAACTGCTGGTGTTTCCCACCTCAGTTGCTTGACAGACTTGAAAGCAGATTCAACGAATTTTTCAAAACAGTTGAAAGTAATCCCCTTAAATCAGAATTCTTCCTTCCTTTCGTTGTTTCAGATATGCTTGAAGACGGTGAATGCACAGTTGATGTGCTTACAACTTCTGACAAATGGTTTGGTGTTACTTACAAAGAAGACAGACCCCTTGTTGTAAATGCAATTCAGGCAATGAAAGACAACGGACTTTATCCGCAGAATATGTTGGAATGGAGATAAACTGAAATGAAAATTTTACCTGAACTTCTCAATTACGATATTTTCCCGAAAGTAGTTTCAGAAAATAAAGAAACATTAATCACTATCAAACCTTTAGGCGGTCACGCTCACTTTGAAGAAAAAGAATATACACTCCAGATTTTAGGCCTTGAAGAAGGTGCAATCAGAAACTACAAGGACAGAAAAAACATGAAAAAAATCCTTGTAAAGGTTGATGATGACAAGTGCATCAGGTTTAAATACGCTTTTCCGAAAGAGCAGATGTATTATCTGCGCCTTATCAAGCCTGACGGAAAAGAGCTTGTTGAGCTTTGCCTTTACGCAGTAGCACCTGACCTTGCAGGCAGATATCCTTTTATGGGTGACCTGCATTTCCATACATCATATTCAGACGGCAGACAGGCTCCCGAAATCGCAGTTGCAAACTGCCGTAAAATCGGCTATGACTTTATGGCAATTACAGACCATGAGAGATACTATCCCTCCTTATATGTAAAAGATTTCTACAAAGATGTGCCTATCGATTTAAACCTTGTGCCCGGTGAAGAAGTTCACCTTGCAAAGGCTGATGAAGACCACATCAACGATATTCATATCGTAAACTTCGGCGGTGAATATTCAATCAACGCTATGTTTGAACATATTCATATCAAAGAAGTAGGCGATTCGAAAAAACTCCGTTCACTTTACGGCGAATGTCCGCCTGTTAAATCAATCAGAGAAATGAACGAGATGATTGACAGACTTGCTGAAAAAGAAGACATTCCCGAAGGTATTGAAAGATACGCTTACACTGCTTGCAAATTTATCTTTGATGAAATCAGAAAAGCAAACGGTCTCGGCATTTTCTGCCATCCTTACTGGCTTTCAAATGTTCAGCAGGTGCCTGAAACTCTCCTTGACTTTATGATGGAAAAACAGCCCTTTGATGCTTTTGAAGTGCTGGGCGGTGAAAACTATTTTGAACACAACGGTTACCAGACAATCAGATATTACGAAGACCTTGCGAAAGGCAGAAAATATCCTATTGTCGGCTCAACAGACTGCCATGATTCAACAAATCCGGACCGTTTCCCCTGCAAAACAATCGTTTTTTCAAGAAGAAACGAGAGAAAAGACCTTATTTCTTCTATCAAGGATTTCTACAGCGTTGCAGTTGACACAATAAGTGCGGAATACCGCATTGTAGGTGATTTAAGGCTTGTTAAATACGCAACATTCCTCATGCAGAACTATTTCCCCATCCACGATGACCTTTGCTTTGAAGAAGGACGTGCGATGAAAGCATATGCCTGCGGTGAAGAGGGAAGCAAAGAAACTCTTGAATTCCTGCATGGCAGATGTGAAAAGCTGCTTAAAAAATATTTTGCATTTTAAGAGGTAAAAACTATGGCTGAATTTATACTTTCTGCTTTCTCCGATGAAGCAGGCGGCGGTATTATCGAACAGATTGCCGCTTTAAAAAGAAACGGACTTACTCATACAGAGCTTCGCGGACTTGATTACGGAAACATTTCTGTATATACTGAAGAACAATGCAAAGAATTAAAAAAGATTCTTGATGATAACGGCATCGGCGTTTCTGCTATCGGCTCTCCCTTCGGCAAAATCAATATCGAAGATGATTTTGAGCCTCATTTTGAACTTTTCAAAAGAAACGTTGAAAACGCTTGCATTCTCGGCACAGATAAAATCCGTATGTTCAGTTTCTTTTTCAACGAAAATCAGAAACCTGAAAATTTCCGCGATGAAGTTTTTGAAAGACTTGAAAAGTTTGCCAATTATTCATTGAAATCAGGTGTGTGGTGTTGCCACGAAAACGAAAAAGATATTTACGGTGATATCGCAGAGCGTTGCCTTGATATCTACAAAACCTTCAAAGGCAAAATCAAAGGTGTTTTTGATTCTGCAAACTTTATCCAGTGCGGTGTTCAGATTCTCCCTGCATACGAAATGCTTGAAGAATATATCGAATATATGCACGTGAAAGACTGCATCTTTGAAACAGGTAAAGTTGTTCCTGCAGGTAAAGGTGACGGTGAAATAGTTGAACTTTTAAAACGTTTCAACAAAAAAGACGGCAAGAGAATTCTGACGTTGGAACCTCATCTTACTGTTTTTGAAGGTCTTGCTGCTCTTGAAGGCGAAGGCGGCACAGCTGACCGGCTTAAAGACGATTTCACTTATGCTTCACAAACAGAATCTTTCGATGCAGCATCTTCTGCATTGCACGAAGTGCTTTCACAAATCTGACAGAGGTGAAAAATTATGTTGCTTAAATTAAAGGATAAAAAAGACTGCGCATTTGATATGATTGCTCTGGGCGAAGTTATGTTACGCCTTGACCCGGGCGATATGAGAGTTAAAAATGCTCGTTCTTTCCGCGTTTGGGAAGGCGGCGGCGAATACAATGTAGCCCGTGGACTTCGCCGTTGTTTTGGTATGAAAACAGGTGTTGTAACTGCTTTTGCAGATAACGAAATCGGCAGACTCTGCGAAGATTTCATTCTTCAGGGCGGTGTTGACACTTCAATGATTAAATGGGTACCCTACGACGGTATCGGCAGAAAAGTGCGTAACGGTCTTAACTTTACAGAAAGAGGTTTCGGCATCCGCGGTGCTGTAGGCGTTTCCGACAGAGGTAACACAGCCGCATCACAGCTCAAAGTCGGCGATATTGACTGGGAATACATTTTCGGCACATTAGGTGTGCGTTGGCTTCACACAGGCGGTATTTTCGCTGCACTTTCAGAAACAACTGCGGAAGTTGTTATTGAAGCTGTTAAAACTGCAAAGAAATACGGCACAATCGTGTCTTATGACTTAAACTACCGTCCGTCATTGTGGAACGATATCGGCGGTAAAGAAAAAGCACAGGAAGTCAACAAAGAAATCGCAAAATATATCGACGTTATGATTGGTAACGAAGAAGATTTCACTGCTTGCCTCGGCTTTGAAATTGAAGGCAATGACGAAAACCTGAAAGAGCTTAATCTTGACGGTTACGTTAAAATGTTGGGTGAAGTATGTAAAACTTACCCCAACTTCAAAGTTATTGCAACTACTTTGCGTACAGTTAAAACTGCATCAGTAAACGACTGGAGTGCAATTTGTTACGCTGACGGAAAAGTTTATAACGGACTTAATCTCCCCGGACTTGAAATTTACGACAGAGTCGGTGGCGGAGATTCATTCGCATCCGGTCTTATTTACGGACTTATGACTTACGATGATGCACAGGCTGCAGTCAACTACGGCGTTGCACACGGTGCATATGCTATGACAACACCCGGTGACACTTCAACTGCATCACTTAAAGAAGTCGAAAATATCATCGGCGGTAAAGGCGCGCGAGTAGCAAGATAAAAACTATTGGAGGAAATCAAAATGAAAAATTATAAATTTGTAACACGTCTTATGGACAAACACGAATATCCCGAAGAAGCAAAAAAAGTGCTTTCAGATGCTTTTGATAAAATCATCGCAAACGAAAAAGCAAACAAAATCTACGAATCAATCAGAACAGATTATCTTAAGAAAGAGAAAAACTTTGACAAGTTTTCTGATAAAACAAAGGCTCTTTCTGAAGAAATCGGCGTTCATATTTACATAGTAAACCTTGTTATTCTTCTCGGTTGCACAGAAACACTTCTCAATAGATATAAGAAAGAAAACATTGACGAAGAAATTTTCTGGGATTCAATGATTGACCTTAAGGTCAAGATGATTGAATGTAAAGAAAACTATGATATGTACGGCACATTTGTTGAAGGTTGGTTTAACGGTTTCTTCAATATGTGGAGATTCAAGGTTGGCAGATTTGAATATGACCTTGCAAGATTCGGTTGCAGCGAATTTACAATCGCAGGCGAAACAATCAAAGATGAGGAATTCTGCCTCGGTATGCATATCCCTTCTCATTGCGGCAGCCTTTCAATGGATGTAAGACTTGATTCTTACAAGAAAGCATACAAATTCTTCCGTGATAAATTCGGTGATAAAAAATATATGTATGTTGTTTGCGGCTCATGGCTTCTTTATCCCGATAACGATAAAATCCTTCCCGCAAACTCAAACACAGTAGATTTCCTCTATGATTTTGAACCCCTTAATGTTACAACAAAATACGATTTCGGTGACCAGTGGAGAGTTTTCGGTGTTCAGTATGACGATAAACCCGTTTCTGAACTTCCCAGAAACACTTCAATGCAGAGAGCATTTGCCGAATGGCTTGAAAAAGGAAACAAAACAGGTTCAGCTTACAGCGTTCTTGTTTTTGACGGCGAAAAAATTCTCACAAGACAGAAGTGATTTCAAACTTCTTCTTTGTACGATTTCACATATTGACAAAAACCTTGTTTCAAGGTACAATATATATGTAAATATTATTCATTCTGTGTGACTGACGGATTGGGTGGTTAACACCGTGAAGCATAGAATGATTTAAGCCGACCGTCTGGGCAATCCTCGTCACACGCAGGATTGCCCTTTATTGTTTTTTGCGGTGACTTGGACGTTTTAAAGAAAGGATGATGTCAGATGTACGAATGCTGGAAAGGATTTAAAGAAGGCAAATGGCAAAACGAAATCAATGTACGTGATTTCATTCAGGCTAACTATACACCTTATGAGGGAGATTCATTTTTCCTCGCAGGTCCTACAAAAAGAACAACAGAGCTGATGACAAAGCTTAACACTCTGCTTACTATCGAAAAACAGTACGGCGGTGTGCTTGATATTGACACAACTACTGTTTCTTCTCTTACGAGTTACAAACCCGGTTATCTTGATAAAGAAAAGGAAATTATTGTAGGCTTGCAGACTAACCGTCCTCTTAAAAGAGGTGTTAATCCCTTTGGCGGTATCAGAATGGCAAGACAGGCTTGTGAAGCTTACGGCTACAAGCTTTCAGATAAAATTGAAGACGAATTCCAGTTCAGAACAACTCATAATGACGGCGTTTTCAGAGCTTACAGCGACGAAATGCGTCTTGCACGTAAATCAAGCATTATCACAGGTCTTCCCGATGCTTACGGCAGGGGAAGAATTATCGGTGACTACAGACGAGTTGCACTCTACGGTATTGACCGCCTTATTGAAGAAAAGAAAAAAGACAAGGCACATATTGCACAGGACGAGTCAATGAACTATGCAACAGTGAGACAGCTAGAAGAACTCTTCCAGCAGATTACTTTCCTCGGCAAGATGAAGGAAATGGCTGCAATGTACGGTTTTGATATAAGCCAGCCTGCAACAAACGCAAAAGAAGCAGTTCAGTGGCTTTATTTCGGCTACCTTGCTGCTATCAAAGAGCAGAACGGTGCTGCTATGAGCCTTGGCAGAACTGCAACATTTATTGATATTTACATTGAACGTGACCTTAAAAACGGTGTTCTTACAGAAGAAGAAGCGCAGGAAATTATGGACGATTTCGTTATGAAGCTGCGTATGGCAAGACACCTGAGAACGCCTGAATATAACGAGCTTTTCGGCGGTGACCCTATGTGGATTACAGAAGCAGTCGGCGGTATGGGTGAAGACGGAAGAACTCTTGTTACTAAAAACAGCTACAGAGTTCTCAACACACTCTACAACCTCGGTTCTGCTCCCGAACCTAACCTTACAATTCTCTGGTCAGAAAGCCTTCCCGAAAACTTCAAGAAATTCTGCTCAAAGGTTTCAATTGACACAGACTCAATTCAGTATGAAAACGACGATGTTATGCGTCCTCACTATGGCGATGATTATGCTATTGCTTGTTGCGTTTCTGCAATGAAAGTGGGCAAACAGATGCAGTTCTTCGGCGCACGTTGTAACCTTGCAAAACTCCTTCTTCTCACTCTCAACGGCGGATATGACACCACTTCAGGCATTCACATCGGCCCGCAGAAAGAAGTTATGGCAGATGAAATCCTTGATTTTGATAAGGTTAAGGAAAGATTTGATGAATATGTAGAGTGGCTCATGAAGCTTTACGTAAACACAATGAACGTAATTCACTATATGCACGATAAATACGCTTATGAAAAATCACAGATGGCTCTTCACGATACAGATGTAGAAAGATTTATGGCATTCGGTGTTGCAGGTCTTTCAGTTATCACCGACTCTCTGAGTGCTATAAAATATGCAACTGTAAAGCCAATCCGCGACGAAAACGGATTTATCGTTGATTTCGAAACAGAGGGTGAATTCCCAAAATACGGTAATGACGACGACCGCGTTGACCTTATAGCAAAAGACCTTACACATCAGGTTATTACCGAGCTTCGCAAAACTCCAACTTACAGAAATGCTATCCACACTCTTTCTGTGCTTACAATCACATCAAACGTGGCTTACGGCAAAAAGACAGGTGCAACACCTGACGGAAGAAAGAAAGGCGAACCTTTCGCACCCGGTGCTAACCCCATGCACAACCGCGAAGAAAACGGCGCTCTTGCATCTCTCAACAGCGTTGCAAAAATTTCTTATGATGACTGCCGTGACGGTATTTCAAACACATTCTCAATCACTCCCGATGCATTGGGCAAAGACGACGAATCAAAAGTTGATAATCTTGTTCATGTGCTTGATGGTTATTTCCACCAGAAAGCACACCACATCAATGTAAACGTGCTTAACCGTGAAACTCTTATGGCAGCTTACGAGCATCCTGAAGATTACCCGAACCTTACAGTCCGCGTTTCAGGCTATGCCGTAAACTTTGTAAAACTCTCACGTGAACAGCAGAGAGAAGTTATTTCACGTACATTCCACGAGAGGCTTGCTTAAATGAACGGATATATTAATTCTGTTCAGTCTTTCGGCGCAGTTGACGGCCCGGGGGTCAGATATGTGATTTTTATGCAGGGGTGTCCTTTGCGATGCTCTTGCTGCCACAATCCCGACACATGGGATTTTTCAAAGGATCAGGAAGTAACACCTGAAGATCTGCTTTCAAAGATTCTCCGCTTTAAGAGTTACTTCGGTGCTGACGGCGGTGTTACCGTTTCAGGCGGTGAAGCTCTGATGCAGAGCGAATTTGTAACTGAACTTTTTACACTCTGCAGAAAAGAAAACATCCACACGTGCCTTGACACAAGCGGATGCATTCTTGATGAAAAAGTAAAAAATCTGCTTTCAGTTACTGACCTCGTTCTGCTTGATATCAAGTACACAAATGAAGAAGATTACAGAAATTATGTAGGTTGTTCTTTCGAAGATGTTCTTGAATTCTACGATTACCTTGAAAAGCAAGAAATCCCCACATGGATTCGTCAGGTGATTATCCCCACAAAGAACGATGACGAAGAAAACATTTCAAGGCTGAAAGAGATTATAAGCAAACGCCCGAAATGTACAAAAAAGGTTGAACTTCTTCCGTTCAGAAAACTTTGTCAACCAAAATACGATAATTTGAATTTGCATTTTGCGTTCGGAGATATTCCTGAACCCACGCCTGAAAAGGTAAAAGAATTGCAGAAACTTATAACAAACCGCCATGCTGATTAGTATGGCGGCTTTGTAATTCAAATTATAATTTTTATGTGTCAAGTGAAAAGTTGAAAATGGCCCCCTTGCCTAAAGGGGGCTGGCAAAACCGCAGGTTTTGACTGGGGGATATTGCAAAAAGTTTAATGAAATCAATGTAATAATATCCCTCCGTATTTTTTGTGCAAGCACAAAAAATCCACCTCCCTTTAGGCAAGGGAGGCGTTGCTCAGTTTTAATTGCACAATAAATTATTATTTTATAATCAGGTGCAGACAAAAAATCCGAAGTCGTGCATTAAATTTTGTCTTTATGCAATCAAATCATCGCTTTAAGTTACAGGCTCGTTTTATATAAAAGAAACACCGCAGAAATTTAATCAGCGGTGTCAGTATGTGTTTGAGAACTTTTTAATGGATTTTGTTTTCAATTCAGATTACAACATGTAAAATCCTGAATCGAGCAATACGTATTCTTTGCCGAGTACACGGAAATATTTATGCACCGGTTCATCGAAAATCTTATAGTCTTTGACTGAGTATGTCTGCAAATCAATTTTTCTGATTTTTTTTGAATTAGCACAGCTTACAAATAAGAAGTTACCGATTTTTGCAACTCCTACAGGGTCGTCGAAAGTAGTGGATTCATTGCCGCCGATTCTTATATAAACTTTTTTTGCGCTCGGTGAAAATCTTACAATTGAATTTTTTTCAGGTACTACACACCAGATGCAGTCATCGTCTGCTGCAAGGCCTTTTACAGGTGAATCGCGGTAGCACAATTCTTCGTCCCACTGCAGGTTTCCTTCAGAATCAATAAAGTACATTTTAGATTCGGGGAAAAGTGCCACTGTATCGCCGCCTACGGGGAGCTTTACTGAGTCGCAGAAAATGAAGTTACCCACAATTTCTGATATTTTTTCAAAATTCTCGCCGAATTTAGTCAGCAGATATCCGGAACGTTTAACTGCTTCTACTTTCTTTGTCTGCGCGTTATAACAATAAAAAGCGGCTCTTATGTTGCCGCTGTCGTCAGTTTCTTTTTTTGCGTACACGAAACCGTAGGTGAACGGCACTATGTCAATAACGCTGTTGTCAACAATTTTCTTCAAATAAATCACCTTTATGTCAGAACCCGGTTACAGGATAGTTTTGAGAATTTTCTTCAAGTCTCCCCGCCAGGCCGGAAACGGCTGATAGTAACCTGCTCTTTTGCAGGTGGGCACCGCCCGCTGACTTTGAGCTCCCAACGTCTGCCTGATGGCAGGAGGTCTGCTTTCCCATACAGCGGAGATAGGTTCCCTTTTAATACGTGTTGGGTTAATATTAGCCGAGATTATCGCACGAGGCAGGGAGTTATACTTTTATAGAATATTATTAGTTTTCGAAATCATAAAATTCAGAAAGACGTTCTTCGAAAATATTTCCTATTTCGTTGAAAAGCTTCTGGTCTTCAATGGGGCAGAGGTAAGTTTCACCGTTTTCTTCCTGAACCTGAAGAATGATAAGCTCGCCGTCATCTTCAATAACGTCTTCTGCAGTTTCATATACGGGAGTCAGAGCAACGAATTTTCCTTCGTCAGTTTCGATTCTGTCAAGCTCATCGAAAAAATGCTCATTTCCGTCTTCATCAATTACGCTTACAACGTCGGGAGTTGAAAAATCTTTTTCTTCAAAATTGTTAGTCATATATATTTACCTCACTATTTTTCTGATAATATTTTACATCGAAACGTAAGAATAGTCAATAGAAAACTTAATTTGTGTATTATTAATATTTGGAAAAGCCTTGATTTTACGCTGATTTCAAAGTTTTTGATAAAAATTTATAAAAGTTTTCAACTTTTTTTAAAAAAACTATTGACAAGTTACAAAACACTTGCTATAATAAGGGTGAAAAGAGAACAACGAACAAACGAATCAGTAAAGATTCGAAGTTGTTTTACATACTAAACTGACGCAAAGGAGGCGTTTCCCATGAACAGTACAGAACCGAAATCTAATAAGGCAAGCGCCTTTTCAGGTGTTTGCCTCTAAGTAAAAAACGGCAGGCAAAAACTTAATATGAAAAATAATCAAATTGATTTATATGATTCCGGATTTGAAAAACCGTAATTATTCCGGTAGTGGTAAACGACATTAACTGAAAAATGACGAACACACGGTCTGATAAACAGAAAAGAACAAAAGCGGATAATAACAAAAAAGGAATCACAAGCAAAGTTATTTTGCTAATCAGAACAGAAATAGGTGGGTCCGATGAAATAGTTCCTTCTTCGCAGACAAAAGCGAAAACAAAGCTTTGCGGAACACCGCAAAAGAAAAGTAAATAATATTAAATCATGAAAAAGGTGGTCCCGATGTACAAATAAGTACACCTGACATAAAAACCATACTATTAAAGAAACAGGTGAGTCCGACAATCACTTGAAAGTTAAATTGAATTAACTTAAAATAAGAAAAAGGTGGTCCCGATGTACAAATAAGTGCACCTGACATAAAAACCATACTATTAAAGAAACAGGTGAGTCCGACAATCACTTAAGAGTTAACACAAATTAACTTAAAATAAGAAAAAGGTGGTCCCGATGTACAAATAAGTACACCTGATATAAAAACCATACTATTAAAGAAACAGGTGAGTCCGACAATCACTTGAAAGTTAAATTGAATTAACTTAAAATAAGAAAAAGGTGGTCCCGATGTACAAATAAGTACACCTGATATAAAAACCATACTATTAAAGAAACAGGTGAGTCCAACAATCACTTGAAAGTTAAATTGAATTAACTTAAAATAAGAAAAAAGGTGGTTCCGATGTACAAATAATTCAGTACACCAAAACCGATATTAATAATGAAATAGGTGAGTCCCAAGAACAGTTAATTATGGACTGAAAGTAATGTCCGAATGATAGAATTTTACAAAGAATCTTTTAAGAAAAGGTGAGTCCGAAATACACTTTAATTCAGGATGCGTAAAGTTCATCCGAAAATAATATTTCACTACATTACTTATTACTTATGAAATAGGTGAGTCCAACAAACAGTTTAATTTACTGCGAAAGCAGACAGTAAGTGCCGGAAAGTTCCTCCGGCACTATTTTTGTGCTGTCACGGATGTCAGTTTGCGAGTGATTAAAAATATGCAGACACATAGCTGATTTTTAATGTAGAATGAAAAATGCAGAATGCAGAGGTTCGGTTGGACTCTGTCCACACCTGAATTTATATGCATTTGATTTAACATCGTAGGGATGCCCCTGGCGGGCATCCGCAAATTTCATATAAATGGCGGTCGACCGCAAGGGTCGACCCTACGGATGTGAACGAAAACATACTAACAAATTATAATTTGTCGGAATGTTAATTCGGCTTCTCCTTGAGGAGAAGCTGTCACCGCAGGTGTCTGATGAGGTGTAGACAACGCAGTTTTCGTGTAATATTTCAAGTAACATCTGATTTAATACCATTCCACCTCATCCGAGTTTTGCGTTGCAAAACCCACCTTCCCCTCGAGGGGAAGGCTATTTCAAAATCCCAATCACCCGATAAATTATAATTTATCGCTATGTCTAAAACGTTATTGTAGGGCGGGGGCTTGCTCCCACCGTTTGTTATTTTGTGTGAGATTTGGCGGCAGGACCAAGGCCCTGCCCTACGAGTGTTAAAATTAAATTGAGATTTTGTAGGGGTCGGCGTCCTCGACGACCCGTTAAATTATGCGTAATTTTCAGGCGGACGCCCAATGGGCGCCCCTACGATAAAAAATTAACTGCACGACAAATCATAATTTATACGTATATTCAGGCTATAAGCTCCCCTTGAAAACGCAAGGGGAGATGTCATTTTCGCAAAGAAATGACAGAGGGGATTTTTCGTTGAAATTTATAATTTATTTCTGAAATGAAAATAATTCTCGTAGGGCAGAAGCGTCTGCCGTTGAAATTCAAATAAAATTTTTTAATAATTTTTAATTGTGAACAAAGTTTGTATTGTATTGCATTTCTTCAAAATTGTGATATAATCTAAATGTAAATATTTTGTAAGGAGATGTATATTATGAAAAAGATAACTAAAGTATTGTCTGTTTTTCTTTCTGTTCTGATGGCAATGAGCGTATTTGTATCCGCTGTAAGCGCAGAAGAAGCTGAGTGTACACATGAGTATGTTGAAGAAACAATTGCTGCTACTTGTGTAGAAGGTGGATTTACAAGATACACTTGTTCTCTTTGCGGAGATTCGTACGAAGGAGATGCTGTTGAAGCTCTCGGTCATACATACGGAAGCTGGATTATCACAAAAGATGAGACATGCGCAGAAGATGGTGTGAAATACAGAGAATGCTCTGTTTGCGATTCTTCAGTCAGCGGTCACATCGAAATCGGTTTTGTTAAAGCTATAGGCCACGATTGGGATGACGGCGTTGTAACAGAAGCAACTTGCGGACAGAAAGGCTCTACAGTTTACACTTGTCGCAACTGCGGTGCACAGGAAATCAAAGACGAAAAACCTGCACTCGCACATACTTACGGTGAATGGGTAGTTGTAACTGAACCTACATGCACAGAATCAGGTCTCAAAGAAAGAACATGTTCTCTTTGTGCTGAAACAGCAGAAGGCCATACACAGTCAGAAGTTATTTCTGCAACAGGTCATGATATGCAGGCCAAAACTGTTGTACCTCCCGAATATAAGATGCAGGGTTACACAATTTATGAATGTTCAAAATGCGGAATAACTGAGAACAGAGATTTTACACCTGCTCTTAAAGGCAGAGTACATTCAGTTGAACTTGGCGAAAAAATCGTTGTTAATTACGAAGAAGTTGCAGAACTCAACCCCGTTATTGATGTTGATGAAGATGTAGCATATTCATATTCTTTCAGGTCAGATGCTGAAAATGTTGCAACAGTTGACGAAGATGGTAATATTATCGGTAAAGGTATGGGTAAAACAGTTATCACCTGCACCGTTGTTGACGAATACGGCAACACAGAAACCGATACTGTTGAAGTTCAGGTTAAGTTCACTATGGCAAACTGGATGACAATTATTCGTCAGGTGCTTCAGGCTGCAATTGATATCGTAATCGGCGGCCTTTTCGGAGACGTTGATTTCGGCGGTTTTCTTGGCGGTCTCTTTAAATAATAAATAAATGTTTTACAAGCTGTCTGAACGTCGTGAACAAGTCCAGTAAAAACGGACAATAGAAAAAAAGCACCTCCTATGGTAGAATGGAAACTACCATAGGAGGTTTTGTTATGTCAGGGATAAAAGGCATGAAAAAGTATCCGCAAGGAATAAGGGAAAAGATACTCACAG
>JAGBHV010000001.1 GCA_017935325.1 Clostridia bacterium | reverse complement strand
CTGTGAGTATCTTTTCCCTTATTCCTTGCGGATACTTTTTCATGCCTTTTATCCCTGACATAACAAAACCTCCTATGGTAGTTTCCATTCTACCATAGGAGGTGCTTTTTTTCTATTGTCCGTTTTTACTGGACTTGTTCAAATTCACACCGCTTTTCTTACTTATTTCAAAAGATTTTCTAAAAAGCTTATTATGCTTGTTTTTCCATCAAAGGGAATAATTTCTCCTGCATTTTCTGCTGTAAGGGGCACAAGGCAGGTTTCGTCAAGGTTTATCATATACTGTGGCAGGTCAGAATAAGTGTGGACTGTAATCTGCTCTTCACTATATGTAACAAGGTCAATCAAATCTGCAAAATATTTGTCGTCATCTTTGTGTTTGAGATTTTTTGCAAACCATGTAACATCGGCATATTTGCAGGTGGAAGCATCAATCTGTCTGTCAGGAGAAATGTGGTTTTTACCGCATACGCATTCCTTTGCCTGAACATAATCTTCTGCAAACACTCCGTCAACATCTGCGCAGGTTGCACCGAAGCTTGTGCTGTAAGTGCCTATCATACCGTCAGACATTCTGTCGTTATCTGAAGTTACAGGAAGCATTTTGTGACCGTATTCTGAAATAACTGCAAAATTTTTGCCGTCTGCAAGAAGTGCATCGATAATATTATCCTTGTTTGCCTGCACGTTATCGTGATAGTATCTGTTTTTTGCAAGAAGTTCAGAATATGTTTCAAGTTTTTCGGGAGTGTTGAAAAGATATTCTTCTGCCTGATAATATCTTTCGCTTGACATCAACGCATAGAAAGCGGGCACTGTGCCGATAGTTTTCATAACTGCACTACCTGCCATCTCGTCAAGGTTGGGAATAAGTGTATCGTTTGCGAAAGAAACAAGTGGTTCAAAAATTTTAATTGCATACACAATTCTGAGCAAATCGTCAACAACTGTAAGACTTCCGTCTTTCGGCAACAAATCAGAAACCATTCTCAGAAGTGATTTTGTTGTAAATTCAATGTGACCTGAAAACGGGTCTTCGCAACATTCAACGCCATTCATACCGCCTGAAATGAAAACTGCAGAATGAATACGGTCGCGTTTTTCAGGAGCAATATAGTAATACTCATAAAGGTAAGTCATCATTACCGCACCGCCCATGCTGAAAGAAACAAGTCCCACTTCTTCAGCGCCTGTAACCTTGAGCACTTCGTCTACGAATGCATCAAGCTGAGTTGAAATTGTGTGCATATCAAGACGCCAGTTATAGGCAAAATAATAATCGTTTCTTTTGCCGTATTCGTCAGTGGGTGTGATTTCTTTGTTATATTTAAGCCCTGTGTCGGGTGATGGCACACCATTTTCATCGCACGCAACATTGCCGAAAATTGTGCCGAGAATGTCTGTGAAAACCACATCAAGTCTTTCATATTTTCCGAAAGCTATTGAGAAAATAACTTCAGGAAGATTTTTGAAAACAAGCCCTACAATTTTATCTGCAGGGAAAGACCAGATGTCAACATCATCTTCTTCAGTTTCGGTTGAAATGCCTTTGTAAATCGGCTGGTCACCTAAACCATGAATGAAAACGATGGGAATATTTTTATCAAGCTCTTTCACTACTTCGGCTGCAGTTTTTTCTGTTGCAGAAACGCTTGTTGATGCCATGGAAAAAACCATAATAAGCGCAAGCAGAACAGAAATTGATCTGCTGAATAATTTTTTCATAAATTACACCTCTTTCAAAAAAACATCTCCGTGACAAATATATCACCCTGCCACGGAGATGTCAATATTTTACAGATAAATCAGAAATGTCCGCCTCTGTTTGCAACAACAATTTTATCAATTTCCTGATAAATACGTCCGCAGAGTTCAACAAACTTGTAGAAGAATCTGTGAAGTCTGTTAAGGAAAGAATCTTCCTTCTTTTCATCATCGTTTTTGAGAATTGAAATTTCATCAAGAAGCTCGCTGTTGTCGCCGCGGAAAGTTTTTATTTTCATTGTGTCGCCGTAGAATTCAATAGTAGTGTAAGTTGTTACATCGTTTTCTGCAAATTCATATGCAACATGGGGAAGGGGAAGAGTAAATGACTCGTGGTCGCAGACAGCATTTGAGTTGAGATAAATTGTGCCTTTCGGGTTTGCATAAGCAACGCCTGATTCAGCTTTACCCACAACGCTGCTTTCGTACATAAAGTGTGAACGTCCCTGAAGGTGGCTGTGACCTGTAAGCACAAGGTCAACGTCGTATGAGTCGAAAATAGGTGTGAATACTGCATTGAGAAGGATACCGGTTTCAGGGTCGATGTTACCGTAACCGGGTCCGAAAAGTGCCTGATGCATAACTGCAATTCTCCACTTTGCATCTTTGTGTTCACTTACTGCCTGCTTTGCCATAGCCATATGGTCTGCGGCACTTGCTGATGTTGCATCAAAAACAAGGTAAAGAGTGTCACCGTATCTGAAATAGAAATCTCTGTCCAGGCCTGTGAAATATTCACCGTAAAATTCATTGGGCATGTGTGTGAAATAATCATATTTCATACCTTTTTTATCGTGATTACCGATTGCAAGAGCCATGGGGAGATTTCTTACAAGCGGCGGCATAAGAAGTGTCTGCCATTCATTATCTCCTTTACCTGTTGAAGTGTTGTCGCCGGGTGAAAGGAGGAAAGAAATGTCGGGGTTTTTGCTCATTGCTTCTGTAAGCACACTGTTCCATGTGTAACCGTCTTCAGATTGTTTTTCTGCAGATTCTGTCTGACCGCCAATCTGAATATCACCGATTACCATCATTTTGTATGAATCAAATGACTTTGATTTGTATTCATAAGTGCCACTCCATTCAGTGCCCGTGTACCACTGATAGAAGTAAGTTGTGTTTTCTTCGATTCCTGTGATGTCAACTCTGCAGACTACCTGAGTGTCGTTATCTGCAGGGTCAATTACACCTGTGAAAGTAACATAATCTGCCATGCTTTCGCTTTTTGCAAGTCTTACTTCTGCTTTCGCAGAATCTTTCGGTGCGTGCCATACAAGACCGAGCTGTGTCTGGTCAGCACCTACGCAAAGCATCGGGAGAGTGTTATCGTCTTTGAGTGAGTTGTAAAGAGTGTCCCATTCTTCACGGGTGAGTTTTTTTACTGTGTCTGCTGAGGTGCCGATTGCAAATGCCGATACCAGAATTAAAGTTGCCAGAACGATTGCTAAAACTTTTTTCATAACATATTCTCCTTTTTTAGTATATTTCTTTTTATTATAAAATAAGCAATAAACAGCACAAAGAATGTTATTGTCCAGGAAATGGGATATGCCCAATAGAGATAGGGAAGTGTGTGATTCTTCGGGAAGAAAACAAATACCCACAAAAGCCTGATTCCGCAACTGCCCAAAAGTGTAATAATCATAGGCTCAAATGATTTGCCCATTCCCCTGAGCTGACCTCCGCCTACATCCATAAGCGAGCAGAAGATGTGGAAAGGAAGCACCATTGCAAGCCTTGCTGCACCTATTTCAATAACTGCAGGGTCTGTGGAGAAAATTCCTATAACCTGATTTCTGAAAATTACACCAAACAGGCACATACTACCGCCGATTAAAGTTGCAATAAGCAGACATCTCATATAGATTTTTCCTAAATTTTCATATTTTCTTGCACCCATATTCTGCGAGGAGAAGGTCATAGTTGTTTGCGAAACAGCATTTGTGCAGGTGTAAATAATACCTTCAACATTCGACCCGGCAGTAACGCCTGATATTGCAGTGGCTCCGAAGGTGTTTATGTTTGATTGAATAATTACATTTGAAAAAGAAAACAATGAGTTTTGCACACCGGCAGGTATTCCGATAAGGAGAATTTTTTTCATTTCTCTTACATTTATACGAAGCTTGTTGAAATGAAGCCTGCATGCACCTTCAATTTTCATAAGCCTGATAATAATGCAGACTGCGGAAATGTATTGTGATACAATAGTAGCAATGGCAACACCTGCCACATTAAGGCGGAAAACTATAACAAGAACAAGGTTAAGTGCAATATTCACAAGTCCTGTTGCGGAAAGAATATAAAGAGGTCTTTTGGTATCACCTGTTGAGCGGACTATTGCAGCACCGAAATTGTAAACTAAAGAAGCAGGTGCACCAAGGAAATAAATCTGAAGGTATTTTTTTGAAAGCGGAAGCACATCTGCAGGCGAATCCATAAGAATAAGAAGCTTTTCTGCCATGCAGAAGCCGAAAATACCAACAGCCACACCGCTTATCAGACCAAGCAGAAGTGCTGTGTGAACACATTTTTCAAGCCGTTTATCGTCTTCTGCTCCGATATAACGTGCACTCATAACACCTGAACCCATCGCCATACCGAGAAAAACATTAAGTATAAGGTGGATAAGTGAACTTGTTGCACCTACTGCGGCGAGAGCCTGAGAACCTGCAAACCTGCCCACCACAACTATATCTGCAGTGTTGTACACCATCTGCAGAAGACCGGTCAGCATAAGCGGCAGGGAAAACATAAGTATTTTCTTGAAAAACGGTCCTTTTGTCATATCAAGAGAATATTTGTCCGTAATAACACATCTCCAAAAAATAGTTTTGCTGATAAGATTGTAGCACTTTGAAAAAAATAACACAATAGTTTTGCAAAAAACTCTTGATTATTTTCTTATTATATGGTATACTACATACAATGAAAGTATGGTATTAGCAAAAGAGTGGGTTTCAGACCCGCTCTTTTGTGTTGTTATGCAGACGAATAAAGGAGGAGGAAAAATGGCATCCAAACCGAATGTGGTAAGCACAGTACGCAATATTGCACAGCCTGTTGCAGAAAGTTTAGGGCTCAGACTCTGGGATGTGCGTTTTGTAAAAGAAGGTGCTTCATGGTATCTGAGAGTTTTCATTGATAAGGATGAAGGCGTGGATATCAACGATTGTGTTGATATGACTCATGCATTGAACGGACCTCTCGATGAAGCTGACCCGATTGAAGTAAGCTATTGTCTTGAAGTAAGTTCTCCCGGAATTGAAAGAGACCTTACAAGAGATGAACATTTTGAGGCGATGAAGTCGAGAAAGATAAAGCTTCGTCTTATTCGTCCTGATGAAAATAAACAAAGAGAATTTTCAGGCACTCTCCTGGGATATGAGGACGGTAATATTACGGTGCTCATTGACGAAGAAGAAAAAGTGTTTGTAAAAAAAGAAACCGCATGGGTAAAACTTGACGATTTCAACGACTAAAAAGAAATTTTGAAAGGATTGATTGGAAAAATGAATAAGGAATTTTTTGAAGCAGTAAGATTGCTTGAAAAGGAAAAAGGCGTTCCTGCAGCGCTTTTGTGTGAAAGAATTCAGCAGGCACTTATCGTTGCATTAAGAAACGATTACAACAAAAAAGAGGTTGTTTTCTGCGAAATTAACCCTGAAGAAGAAACAATGCGCGTATGGTTGAGAAAAAATGTCGTTGATGAAATCGAAGATGAAGATACAGACATTATCGTAGAAGAAGCACAGAAATATCAGTCAACTGCAAAAGCAGGCGATATTATAGAAATTGAAATGGAATCAAAAGAATTCAGCCGTGTTGCTGCTCAGACTGCAAAGCACGTTATCCGTCAGGGTATCCGCGAAGCAGAAAGAGGTCAGGTAATGGAAGAATTCCAGAAACGTTATCAGGAACTTATTACTGCAACTGTTCACAGAGTTGACCCGGTAAACGGCAATGTTATTCTTGATATCGGCAAGGGTGATGCAATTCTCCCGAAAGCAGAACAGGTTCCCGGTGAAGTTATAAAAGAAGGCGACCTTATTAAAGTTTTTGTTGTTGATATCAGAACAGGCGAAAAGAACGGTCCGAGAATTATGATTTCAAGAACACATCCCGGTCTTGTTAAACGTCTTTTTGAAACAGAAGTTCCTGAAATTTATGACGGAGCAGTTGAAATCAAAGCTGTTTCCCGTGAAGCCGGCTCCCGTACTAAAATTGCTGTTGCAGCTACACAGGATGAAAACATTGATCCCGTAGGTGCATGTATCGGTCAGAGAGGCGCACGTGTTGAAAAAATCGTTGAACTTCTCGGCGGAGAAAAAATTGATATCGTAAAATATTCGGAAGATCCTAAGCTTTTCATCAGCGCAGCACTTGCTCCTGCAGATGTACTCAGCGTTGAAATCGACCCGACTGCAACAAATGCATGTCACGTAACAGTTCCTGATGACCAGCTTTCTCTTGCAATCGGCAACAAAGGTCAGAATGCAAGACTTGCTGCTAAACTTACAGGCTGGAAAATCGATATTCAGCCCGAAAGCGGATTTTTCAAAACTTCTGACACAGAATAATTTACAGTAAGGAGTGTGACCTATGCCGGCAACAAAGAAAATCCCGATGCGTCAATGCGTAGGATGTAAGGAACTTAAGCCTAAAAAAGAGCTTGTAAGAGTTGTTAAAAATTCAGAAGGTGAAATTTCAATAGACCTTACGGGTAAAAAGAACGGCAAGGGCGCATATGTTTGCCGCAATCCGGAGTGCTTCAGAGCTGCGAGAAAAGCAAAGAGCTTTGAAAGGTCTCTTGCATGCAGTATTCCTGCGGAAGTTTTTGACGCAATGGAGGCTGAACTTAAAGCGGATGGACAGTAAATTTTTTAATCTTTTAGGACTTGCAAGACGCGCAGGAAAATTAAGCTGGGGGCACGATACAGCCCTCTTCGCAATAAAAACAAAGAAAGCACATCTTTGCATTCTGGCATCCGATGTGTCTGAAAGGCTGAAAAAAGAATTTTTCCGCGAATGTACTTATGACGGCAGAAATATAGAAATAATTGAACTTGATAAAACAATGGAAGATATGAAATCAATCATCGGTGTCAAAACAGGTGTTCTGACAATTGACGATGAAGGATTCAGAAAGAGCCTCAAAAAATATATCTAATTAACAGGAGGTAATCAGTTTGGCAGAGAAGAAATATAAAGTTACTGATTTAGCAAAAGACTTCGGTAAACAGAATAAAGAAATCATCGAACTTCTTGCAGAAGGTTCAGATGAACCCAAGAAAAAAGCCACCACTGCCCTGGAAGCTAAAGACCTTGATTTATTCTTCAATAGAATCACAATGAAAAACCAGGTGGAAAACTTTGATAAGTATTTTGCACTTGCAGAAGAAGCTGTGAAGAAAGAAGAAAAGGTTGAGAAAAAAGCAGAAGAAAAATCTGCACCTAAAGCTGAAAATAAAAAATCAGAAAAGAAAGCTGTTTCAGAGAAGGCTGCACCTGCACCTCAGCAGAAAAAGAAAGAGAAACAGGATAAACCCATGCAGTCAAGAACAAAGGGCGAGGCAAGAACAATCAACACCCGTGCAGAGGAAGTTGAGCTTGACAAATACAACGAAAGATACGAAAACATCGCTCCTGCTGACAGACATCGTTCAGATACAGTTTCTAACAAACAGAAGCTGAAACAGAAATCTCAGCAGTACCGCAAACAGCAGGGTATGCGTTCAAAGAAGAAGGAAACAGAAAAAGAGAGACTTGCACGTATCGAAGCTGAAAGAGCAAAGAGACCGCAGCTTGTTATCAAAGTTCCTGAAGAAATCGTTGTATCTGACCTTGCTGCAATGCTTAAAATGACAGCTGCAGAAGTTGTTAAAAAGCTTTTCCAGTTCGGAGTTATGGCTAACGTAAACCAGACAATTGACTATGATACAGCAGAAATTATTGCAACAGAACTTGGCGCAAAGGTTGAAAAGGAAGTTGTCGTGACTATTGAAGAAAGAATTATTGACGACAGTGACGATGATGATGCAACACTTGAACCCCGTTGTCCCGTTGTTGTTGTTATGGGTCACGTTGACCACGGTAAAACTTCAATCCTTGATGCTATCAGAAACACATCTGTTACAGCAGGTGAAGCCGGCGGTATCACACAGCATATCGGTGCATATATGGTAAATGTAGGCGGAGAAAAAATCACATTTCTTGATACTCCCGGTCACGCAGCTTTCACATCAATGAGAGCAAGAGGTGCTAAAGCAACAGATATTGCTGTTCTTGTTGTTGCTGCTGATGACGGTATCATGCCCCAGACTGTTGAAGCTATCAACCACGCAAAAGCAGCGGATGTTACAATTATCGTTGCAATCAACAAAATGGACAGACCCGGTGCTAACCCTGACAGAATCATGCAGCAGCTTACAGAATACGAAATCATCCCCGAAGAATGGGGCGGTGATACTATCTGTGTTCCCGTTTCTGCAAAAATGCACCAGAATATAGATAAGCTTCTTGAGTCAATCCTTCTCATTGCAGAAATGAAAGAACTCAAGGCTAACCCCAACAGAGCTGCAAAAGGTGTTGTTATCGAAGCAAGACTTGATAAGGGCAGAGGTCCTATTGCAACACTTCTTGTACAGAAGGGTACTCTTCATGAAGGTGACGTTATCGTTGCAGGTACATCTGTAGGCCGTGTAAGAGTTATGACTAACGAAAAAGGCAAGAAACTCAAAAAAGCAGGTCCTTCAGTTCCTGTTGAAATTATGGGTCTTGTTGAAGTGCCTCAGGCAGGTGACACATTTGACGCTGTAAGCGATGAAAAACTTGCACGTGCACTTGTTGAACAGCGTAAGGATGAAATCAAAGAAGCTAAGTTTAACGCAGTACAGAAGGTTACTCTTGATAACCTCTTTGATTCAATTCAGCAGGGTTCAATGAAAGAACTTAACATCATTGTTAAAGCTGACGTTCAGGGCTCTGCAGAAGCAGTTAAACAGAACCTTGAAAAACTTACAAATGAAGAAGTACGCGTGCGTGTAATTCACAACGGTGTCGGTGCGGTTAACGAATCAGACGTTATGCTTGCTCAGGCATCAGGTGCACTTATTGTAGGCTTCAACGTAAGACCTGACGCAGTTGCAAAAGCAAATGCAGAACGCGACGGCGTTGAAATCAGAACTTACAGAATTATTTACGATTGCATCGAAGAAATTGAATCTGCTATGAAAGGTATGCTTGATGCAAAAACAAGAGAAGTTATTATCGGTACAGTTGAAGTCAGAAATGTTATCAGAATTTCTTCTGTCGGTAATATTGCAGGCAGCTATGTTCAGGACGGTAAAATCCACAGAGGTGCAAAAGTACGTATTATCCGTGACGGTGTTGTTATTGCTGATGATGAAATTGCATCACTCCGCCGTGAAAAAGATGACGTTAAGGAAGTTAATTCCGGCTACGAGTGCGGTATCGGTCTTGGTAAATACGGTGATATTAAAGTCGGCGATATTTTTGAAGTATATGATATAGAGGAGTACAGAGATTAATGGCAGGACACAGAGCCCAGAGAGTATCAGAAGATATCAAAAGGGAAATAATTGCAGTAATCCGTGAACTTAAAGACCCTCGAATCAGCGGAAAAATGCTGACGGTAGTGCGTGTTGACGTAAGCCATGATGCATCTTTTGCAAAAGTTTATGTCAGCGCACTTGAAGGCATTGAAACTGCGCAGAATGCAGTAAAAGGCCTTAACGGTGCAGCAGGTCTTGTAAGAGGGGAAGTTACAAGACGTCTTCGTCTTCGTAAAAGCCCTGAACTTAAATTTGTAGCTGACGATTCAGTAGAACACGGTATGAAAATTTTTAAAATGCTTGATGATATAAAGGTGGAGAGTAATGAAGATTGATGTTAATCAGACAGCAAAACTTCTTGAAAATCACGACAATATAATCATTCTTGTTCATGCAAATCCCGACGGCGACACTTTGGGATGCGGTTACGCTTTGCTTCGTGCACTGAGAAAGCTCGGTAAAAAAGCAGAGGTACTGCGTCCTGAAAATGTGGGCAGAAAATATACTTATATTTATGAGGATCTCGGCAAAGAAGATTTTGAGCCGGAATATGTGGTGTCTGTTGATGTAGCAGATATAAAGCTTCTCGAAGAGGATGCCCGTAAGAAGTACGGCTCAAAAATCAACCTTGCAATAGACCATCATCCGTCAAACTGCGTTGAGTGTGAAAATCTGCTTCTTGAAGATACTGCAGCGGCAGCGTGTGAAATTATTTACAAGGTAATTGATGCGCTCGGAGTCGGCTTTGATAAGAAAATTGCCGATTGTCTGTATACGGGAATTACTACTGATACAGGTTGCTTCAGATATTCAAACACAACCTCGCAGACGTATATGATGGCGGCAAAGCTTGTGGATTTAGGTGCAGACGGTCCGGGAATAAACAGAATTATGTTTGAAACGAAGTCTAAATCCTATGTCCTTCTTGAAAAGCTTGTTATGGATACTCTGGAAATGCATTTTGACGGCAGATGTGCAGTAGTTCATCTCGATTATGATATGTACGAAAAAAGTGGTTCTGATGAATCGGAAACAGACCCGTTGGCATCTAAGACAAGACAGATTGAGGGTGTCTGCGTCGGCATTTTCCTGAGAGAAAAGCAGGACGGTTCATTCAAAATTTCTTTAAGAACAGTAGAACCTGTAAATGCTTCTGAAGTCTGCAGAAAGCTTGGCGGAGGCGGACACGCAAGAGCAGCAGGTTGTCAGTGCGACGGTCCGTTTGAAAACGCAAGAGAGAAAATTCTCAGTGTAGTGCAGGAGTATCTCAGATGACAGGATTTGTTTGCTTTGATAAAGCGGAAGATATAACATCTTTCCGGGCAGTAAAAAAACTGTCCGGGTTGCTCGGCGAGAAAAAAGCAGGGCATACAGGCACTCTTGACCCTATGGCGACAGGCGTTATGACTGTGGCTTTAGGCGGTGCTACGAGATTTATTGAACTGATGCCCAGTCATGAAAAATCATATACGGCAGTTATAAAGTTCGGTATTTCTACAGACACCCTTGATATTACAGGGAATGTGCTTGAAACAAGTGATAAAAAAATCAGCCGTGAGGAATTTCTGAAAATATTGGATAATTTCCGCGGCGATATAATGCAGGTGCCGCCGATGTATTCTGCAATAAAAAAAGACGGTGTACGACTTTATGACCTTGCAAGAAAGGGTATAGAGGTCGAAAGGGAAGAGCGTAAGGTTACTATAAAAAAACTTGAACTTGTTGATTGTAATGAAAGCGAAAATGAATTTACAATTGATGTTCATTGTTCAGGCGGAACATACATACGTTCTTTGTGCAGTGATATAGGAGAAAAATTAGGAGTTCCCTGCACGATGAAATCTTTAAGAAGAACAATGGCAAATAATATTGATATTTCGAAATGCATGACACTTGAAAAAATAGAAAATCTTTGTCAGCAGGGCAGATATGAAGAAATAATTACACCCGTTGATGAAGCTTTGAGCGTTTACGAAAAAGTTCAGGTAAGCATGAAGCAGGCTGTACGATTTTCAAACGGCGGAGAGCTTGATGCTCAAAGAATAAAATATCAGTTTGCAGAAGCTTTTTACAGAGTTTATTCTCCTGATAATAAATTTCTCGGAATCGGAGAATACAACGCACAGGAAAATTCATTAAAGGTAAAGCGGGTTTATAATGAAAAATGATAACACGTCAAAAAGTGAATATACTGCTGTTGCGTTAGGCAACTTTGACGGCTTGCATGCAGGTCACAGAAGCGTTTTGCAGAAAGCATATAATTATAGCCTTGATAATAATATCAGGGCTATTGCGCTTATTTTTGATATTCATCCCAAGACGTATTTCGGCAAAAGAATCGGTCTGCTGATGACGGATGAAGACAAAAAGAAATTCATCAGAGATATCGGCATTGAAACGCAGACAGTTTCCTTTGATGAATTCAGAGATTTTTCAGCAGAAGAATTTGTAGAAAAAGTTCTTAAAAACAAACTTAATGCAAAAGCAGTTTTCTGCGGATTCAATTACCACTTCGGTAAGGGCGGAATAGCAGATGCAAAAGAGCTTGAAAAAATCTGCGACAGGCACGGAATTGAAGTTTATGTGAATGAAGAAACTTTTGTTGACGGTGAAAAAGTCAATTCAAGCAGACTCCGCGAGCTTCTTAAATCAGGAGATGTTGAAAAGGCAAACAAACTGATGACGCAGAATTTTTCTTATTTTCTTGAAGTTGTGCATGGTCAGAAAAGGGGAAGGTCAATGGGATTCCCCACAGCAAATCAGTATTTTCCTCCGGACCTTGTAATTCCGAAATTCGGTGTTTACGCTTCAACAACGGAAATAGACGGCAAGGTTTATCATTCTTTCACGAATATCGGGTCCCGTCCCACCTTCCCTGAAAATGATGTGAGAAGCGAAACTCATATTTTTGATTTTGACGGCGATTTGTACGGAAAAGTGTTACGGGTAAGCCTTCACAAATTTATGAGAGAAGAAGTTAAATTTTCTTCACCAGAAGAATTGGTAGTGCAACTGAAAAAAGATAAAAAAACAGCCGAAGAATATTTCGCATCACAAGAATAAAACCCTTAGTATTTACAAGATACTAAGGGCAGACTGTCGATAAACCCGCATAAGCATATATGCGGATATTTAATATATAAAAACTCGTCAATAAACACAACTGAAAAGTAATAGAAAAGTGGGTGATACATCGAATATCACCCACTTTTTTGCATATATTTGTCATTTTT
>JAGBHV010000090.1 GCA_017935325.1 Clostridia bacterium | reverse complement strand
CCCTTGCCTAAAGGGGGCTGGCAAAACCGTAGGTTTTGACTGGGGGATATTGCAAAAAAGTTTAATGAAATCAATGTAATAATATCCTCCGTCTTTTTTGTGCAAGCACAAAAAATCCACCTCCCTTTAGGCAAGGGAGGCGTTGCTCAGTTTTAATTGCACGACAAATTATAATTTTCAACGAAAAATCTCCTCTGTCATTTCCTTGCGAAAATGACATCTCCCCTTGGATTTTCAAGGGGAGAATACACTGTTGGTTATAATTTTATGTTTCTATTCCTGCGAACTGGCTGTTGTAAAGGTTGTAATAGCAACCGCGTTTTTCAAGCAACTCCTCGTGGCTTCCGCTTTCTGCTATAGTTCCGTTGTCAATTACAATAATCTTATCAGCATCACGTATTGTGGATAATCTGTGAGCGATGATAAGGCTTGTTCTGTTCTGCATAAGCTTCAGCATTGCTGACTGAATTCTCATCTCGGTTCTTGTGTCAACTGAAGATGTTGCTTCGTCAAGAATAAGAATTGCCGGGTCAGCTAAAACTGCTCTTGCGATTGAAAGCAACTGCCTTTGTCCCTGACTTAAGTTGCTTCCGCCTTCTGATAATTTTGTTTCATAGGAATCTTTAAGGCGTGTGATGAATCTGTCTGCATTTGCCGTTTTTGCAGCATTGATTATATCTTCTTCATTTGCATCAAGATTTCCGTAAAGAATGTTCTGCTTTATACTTTCGCTGAAAAGAACTGTGTCCTGAAGAACTATTGCAATAGTTTTTCTCAATTCATCTTTCGGAATATCAAAAATGCTTTTGCCGTCTATGGTGATCTCACCGCTGTCAATGTCATAAAAGCGTGTAAGGAGATTGACTATGGTAGTTTTACCCGAGCCTGTTGCACCTACAATCGCAATTTTCTGCCCTTGCTTTACATCAAGGGTGAAATCTTTTAAAACTGTTTTTTCTTCATTGTAGCCGAAATACACATTCTTAAAGCTGATGTCGCCACGGACTTTTTCTGCCTTGAATTCTTCTTTGCCTTCATCTTTTTCAGGCTCCGAATCCATAACTGCAAAAATTCTTTCCGCACCTGCGATAGAATTCTGAATAAGTGCATATTGGTTTGCAATTTCATTTATGGGGCGTGAAAGCTGTTTTGAGTAAAGCAAAAATGCCTGTATCACGCCGACTGTGATAATTCCGTCAGGAGCAAAAACACCGCCGATACGGCTTGCTTTGAATGCGAAATATGCACCTGAAAGTGCCACAAGAATAAAGCTTAAGTTTGAAATGATGTTCATCAGAGGGCCCATTGAACCGCTTAATACCTGTGCTTTGATTGCAACCTTTCTGAAACGGGAAGAAATTGAATTGAATTCATCTTTTGACTTCTGCTGTTTTGAAAAAGACACAACAGTTTTATATCCTGTTACCATTTCTTCTACGTGACCGTTCATTTCACCGAGAACAGTCTGCTGTTCTTTATAAAAACGGCGCATGTATTTTGACATGTTTGCGCTGACGATAATTGTAAGCACAACAGTCAATACGCTGATGAGAGTCATAAGAGGGGAGTAGAGAATCATTATGACTATGGAACCGATAACGCTTAAAACTGCGGAAATCAGAGATGCGACAGATGATGAAACTGTGTTTGAAATGTTTTCAACGTCATTTGTCATTCTGCTCATGATGTCGCCGTGATTGTGTGTGTCGGTGTATCTGATCGGGAGTTTTACAAGTCTTGCGAAAAGGTCATAACGCAGTTTTCTTACAGTTGCAGTTGATAATTTTGCGGAGAAAAGTCCCTGAAAATACGTAAAGAGGGAAGATATGGCATATGTGACAATGAGCACAATCAATGTTGAAAGAAAAGCTTCTCTGTCAACAGTCAGCCTTGAGTCTGTGAGTGTTATCAGGTCAATGGCTTTCTGTTGCAAAGCGGGAGCTAAAAGGTTTAAAACAGTAATTACAAGCATTACAACTGTCAGCGAAATGAAAAGGTATTTGCTTTTGCCGATATAAGAAAGAAGTTTTTTTAGCGTACCTTTTGTGTCTTTGGGCTTTTCAACTGACATCACGGGTCCGGGACCTCTGCCGGGTCTGCCTACGGGACCGCCGATTTTTTCTTCTTTTTTAGGAGGTGCATTTTTGATTTCAGGCATTGATAACATCTCCTTTCTTCATCTGTGATTCGTAGATATCGCGGTAAACTTCACTGTTTTCAAGCAGTTCATCGTGTGTGCCTACAGCAACTAAATTTCCGTCATCAAGCACTGCGATTCTGTCGCAGTTTTTGATGCTTGCAATTCTTTGAGCGATAGTAATTACAGTAGTGCCTTTCATATGTTCGAAAAGCTTTCTGCGAAGACGTGCCTCGGTTGAAAGGTCGAGGGCAGATGTGCTGTCGTCAAAAATGAGAACATCAGGCTTTTTGAGAATTGAACGGGCAATTGACATTCTCTGCTTCTGTCCGCCTGAAAGTGATGCGCCTTTTTCCGCAACATATCCGTCATATTTATCGGGCATATTTTCAATAAATCCATGAGCTTCTGCAATTTCTGCAGCAGTTTTCAGTTCATCCTCATCAGCATTTTCATTACCCCAACGCAGATTTGATTTGACTGTTCCTGAGAAAAGTTCTGTTTTCTGCATAACGATGCTGATTCTGTCCCTTAAGCTTTCCAGGTCAATTTCGCGCACATCTGTGCCGTCGATTTTAAGTGAGCCTGACGAAACATCGTAAAAACGAGCAATAAGATTTATGAGCGAAGTTTTGCCTGAACCGGTAGAGCCGAGAATTGCAATATTTTCACCTTTTCTGATTTTAAGGTTAAGGTTGCTGAGAACTGTTTTACCCTCAAAACCCGGGTAGAAAAAGTCCACATTTTCAAATTCAATTTCACCGATAGAATCAATTTTTTTACTGCCTGTTTTAATGGCAGGTTCTGTGTCAAGAATTTCGTTGATTCTTTCAGCAGATGCCTTCGCTCTTGTGATTGACATGAACATCATGCTTACCATTGTGATTGAATGGAGAATCTGAGTGATGTAGGTGATGGCAGCCATAACACTGCCCACTTTCATTTCAGATGCCGCATTTTCTATCTGTTCGCCACCGATAAAAATAATTGCAACAACGGAAACGTTGAGAACTATAGAGAGAACCGGACCGAGAACAGCCATGATTTTCTGAACTCTGAGAGCAGTGCCTGTCAGGTCGTCATTGGCAGTTGAAAAGCGTTTTGTTTCAAAGTCTTCGCGGACATATGCCTTTACAACACGTGCACCTGAAACGTTTTCCTGAACAACACTGTTGACTTTGTCAAGTTTCTTCTGGAGTATTTTGAAAATAGGAGATGCCTTTGCGATGATGACAAACATAAAGATAAGCTCAATGGGAAGTGCAATAAGAAGTACAATGCCGAAGTCAACATTGAGCCTGAGCATCATGATAATTCCGCCTGCAAACATCATGAAAGAACGCACAAACATTCGCAGCACAAGGTCAACAAACTGCTGAATCAGGTTGATGTCAGTTGTCATTCGTGTTACAAGGGAGCCTGTTGTAAACTTGTCTGTCTGCTGGAAAGAGAGGTCCATAACCTTTGCGAATGCCTCGTTTCTTAAATCACGGCTGAAGGAATGGGAGGTTGCACCGCTGAAAGCAGATGAACCGACGCCGCAGATACCTCCGCATACCGCTAAAAGAAGCATCATCAATCCTGTTTTTATAATCAGCTCAAAATCGTGACCTAGAACACCTTCATCTACAATTTTTGACATCAGTGTGGGCAGCATCAGGTCAATAAGCACTTCGCCTATCATTGTCAAAGGTGTCATAAGTGCAAAAAACCAATAGGGCTTTAAAAATTTTACAAGTTTCATCTGTTTGCCTCCATATCATCAAGAAGATTTTCAGTTATTCTTTTCAGGTAATCTTTCATGATTTTCAGTTCTTCTTCAGAAAAATCCTTAAACATAACTTCTTCCGTTTCTTTACATTTTGAAATGAAAAATTTTTCACATTCTCTGCCTTTTTCCGTCAGATAAATGTAGCTTTTACGCATATCTTTCTCGTCAGAAACTCTTGTGATTAATTTTTCGTTTTCCATTTTCTGCAGCTGCACGCTGATAGATGGAGCTTTCATGTGAGTAAGCTTTGTCAGTTCATTCTGCGTCAGACCGTCGCTGTGGAAAAGGTGAAAAACAATTCTCCTGTAACCCTGAGGAAAGCCGGCTCTTTCTGTTTCACGCCTTACTCTGCCGTCGAAAAGACGCGAAACATCGTTTATAAGCATACCGTCCGTCAGTTTTTCAAAATCAGGCTTGCACCTGTGGATATGATGTGGTTTATCACGCATAAAAACACCTTCCGTTTTCAATTATAATTTGTCGTTAACATTTCCAAACGTGTCATTCTCGAGCGACAGCGAAGAATCTCGTTTGGAAATGCTTTATGTGTTGCCATTTTGAGATCCTTCGCTTTCGCTCAAGGATGACAGCAAAATGGCAAGGTTAGTT
>JAGBHV010000089.1 GCA_017935325.1 Clostridia bacterium | reverse complement strand
ATGGTAATGATTTTGTAACTGATGAATCAGGATACCCCTGTGTCAGAGTGAGACAGGGTAAGGGTGGTAAAATGACTTTACAAAGAATTTTGCCTGAAGATGTGGATTCCGTTGAGTCATATTTCGATGGAACAGAAAACAAAGTTGTCACCGAGGAAGAAATGAATAATCAGATTGACTACCATTCAATGAGAGCAGTACAAGCATTCAAAGCGTATAACTTTTACCTTGAAAAAATTGAGACAGAACCTGAATATCGGAAAACACTTGAAGAGGAAATTATCAGAAGATGGAACAAGTATAACCTTGATAAAACAACCAAGAAACCGAAACCTTATGATAAAAATGAAATTACAGGCAAATATTTTGTGCGTGGTAAGA
Source organism: Clostridia bacterium (assembly GCA_017935325.1). Classification (GTDB taxonomy): domain Bacteria; phylum Bacillota; class Clostridia; order Oscillospirales; family Acutalibacteraceae; genus SIG575. The sequence continues at coordinate 21,155 of JAGBHV010000089.1, read as the reverse complement.
ATAAAGAACTTGCCATAAAAAACGGTTTGCCTTTGTCATACGACAGACTTGCAGTAATGGCAGTTTCAGTATTCCATCTGTCACATTGGAGAAACGATGTGACCATCGCAAACTACATATTAAACAACAGGATTTAAAGGGGCTTTCTATGCGGAAAGAAAATGCCGGCGGATCAACCGCCGACATTCAGATTGAGGGAATCGGAAAGTGCCTCACTTGATTTTGCGAGAACTTTATCAAAACAATGAGTGTAAATATTAAGTGTTGTTGAGGTCTGAGCATGGCCAAGGGATGTTGAAACCTGATTGACATTGCATCCGTATTCAATTAAAGCTGAAGCATTGAAATGGCGAAAACTATGAACATTTACATGACGAATTTTTTCTTGTTCGCAAAACTTTTCAAGCCAATGTCTTGGTGTGTCGGGACCCATGGGATTTCCGTTCCAAGCAATGAAAAGTCTACCAGTGTCATTCCATCTGTCACCTAATTTTGATTTCATTTTGTCTTGTTCTTCCTTAAGTTCCAGAATGGCATTGATTACAACATCAGGAACTTTCAGGCTTCTGAATCCTTTTTTAGTTTTTGGAGTGCCTGTAATTGTTCCTTGTTCTTTTGAATAAACAGATATTCTGCCGATCGTTATTACATTGTTTTCAAAATCAATATCTTCCCACTCGAGACCCATAATTTCTGCCTTTCTGAAGCTTGTAAAAACAGCGATGATGAAAAACACTTTATATTTGAGTGGTGCTTTTTCGCAGAGGAGATTCAAAAAGTTCTGCATCTCTTCGACATTGTAAACATTTATTTCTTTTTTAGGTACTTTAATAGTGTTGACTCCCTTGCAAGGGTTATTGAGAAACAAATTATTTCTCGCTGCAAATTTATATACATCTGAAATAAATCCGAGATAAAGTTTCTGCGTTTTTGTTGAAAGTTTTTTACCGGTTTGTTTGTTGGCTCCGTCCTGTGCGAGGCTGTTTATAAAATTCTGAATATGAGCAGTTGTGATACGGTCGAGCCTCAGGTGTCCTATAGCTTTGTATGTTCTTTCTCTGCAATCTTTAAGGCGCTCGATTGTGAGCTGTTTGAGATTTCCTTCAAGCGCTGCTTGCTCAAGAAATTTTTCTGCCATTGTTTCAAACTTAATGTTTGCAGAGACATAAGGTCCGTTTTTTACTTCTTCTTCAAACAAGACGAGTTGACGCTCAACTTCTTTGATAATTTGTTTTTCGGTCATACCTGAATCAGGAATCCATGTTTTTGTTTCAACAATCTGATTGTGGTTAGCGTCATAACCGTTATAAACTTTCAGGCGGTATCCTTTTCCGCGTTTTTCGTATCTTCCTATAAAATCAACTTCTTTCATAAAATATTTCGGAAAACGTACATTTGTTCGGTTTCCGTTTATATTATAACTCAAGAAATAACTTAAGTCAACGTGGCAACGTTCACAAAAAAGGAGGTGGTAAAATGCCCGGTGGCCCTAAAATGCGCACAATAAAAGAGGCGATCAAAGAAATAAAAGATTATGACAGCAAAACAGCCCTCACGGAAAGAGGACTTCGCAGACTGGTTAAGGAAAATAAAATTCCCGTTGTTGACATAGGGAATAAAGCACTAATTGATATGGAGAATCTTTATGCCTATTTATCAGGAAAAAACAAAATTTAATATTGAAAGCAAAAAGTAAACCCCGAAAGGTCTTAGTAATAGAGAACTTTCGGGGTTATACTTTTAACTATAGAGATCTGAAATAAGGACCAAATAAGGACCATTTGGTGTTTTTGAGCAAAACAAAAAAGCCTGAAAACCTTGATAAATCAACGTTTTCAGACTCTTTCAGATGGTCCGAGTGGCGAGACTTGAACTCACGGCCTCTTGACCCCCAGTCAAGCGCGCTACCAACTGCGCCACACCCGGATAATTCATATCGTTCTTCACGACTCATACATTATACAAGAAGATTTTGCATTTGTCAATAGGAAAATCAAGAAAAATTTTATAATATTGAGTGTTTGGCTGTATATAACAGCGTATGCTTGAATATTGAGAAGAAATATGATACAATAATCCAAAATATGTTGGAAGTGGAAAAATGTTAAAACAGTTTTATCCGTATGAATATGAAGAAAGCGTTTTTACAATTGACTATAATAAACTTTTTGAAAAGGGATACAAGGCGATAATGTTTGACATTGACAATACACTTGTTCCTCATGGAGAAGACTCAACGGAGCAGGTTGATGAGCTTATACATTTTATCCAGGGTATAGGATTTAAAACCTTGTTTCTGTCAAATAACAGCGATGAAAGAATCAGAAGCTTTCTTAAGAATATCGATTCCCTTTACATATGTGAGGCGGATAAGCCTCAGACGCAGAATTATCTGAAGGCACTTGAAATGCTTGGAGTGAAAAAAGACGAAGCCGTTGTTATCGGTGATCAGGTGTTCACTGATGTACTTGGTGCTAACAGAAGCGGAATTGCAAGCATACTTGTTAAGTTTATCCGACGTAAGGATGAAAAGAAAATAGGTAAAAGAAGAAGGGTTGAGCAGGTTATTCTTATGCTTTATTCCCTGAATAAATCCTGCTGCAACAGAATAGGTGATATTCATAAAAAGGAGATAAAAGAAAATGTTGTGGAAGAGAGATAAGCTTTTTTGTGAGATTAGTCCTACTTGTTATGCAATTTCTATGAAAAAAGAGATTCTGAAGCGTCATGTGAAAAATCTTTTAAGTGACGATAAAATAGCCAAAACGGTAATTGAAGATAAATTATCTAATGTGGTATATTCAAAAAGTTCAAATATGATTAAAAGAGCTCCCGGGGTTGACCTTTCTCTTCAGGAGAATAAGGCAGTGAATATTAATATTGCAGGAAGCAAAATTAACGGTATAATAATTCATCCCGGAGAAGTTTTTTCTTTTTGGAAGACTGTAGGAAAGATTACAAAGAAAAAAGGCTACAAAGACGGAAGAGTAATTCAGGAAAATAAAATAATTGCAGGTCTCGGCGGAGGCCTTTGTAATCTGAGCAATACATTACATCTTCTTGTTTTACACAGCCCTCTTGATGTTGTGGAATTTCATAAACATTCTGATGCATTAGCACCTGATGAAGGCAAGAGAGTACCTTTCAGTGCAGGAACATCGGTAAGCTATAACAATGTTGACTACAGATTTAAAAATAACACGGATCAGGATGTGCAGATTCTTATAGGATGTGAAGGTGAAATGATGTACGCTGAACTCAGAAGCGAAAGAGAATTTCCCTATACATATGAGATTGTAGAAGAAGATCATCATTTCAAAAAGCATGGTGAAAAATTTTACAGAGATTCAAAAATATACAGAAATGTTATCGATAGAAAAACGGGTGAGATTGTGGCTAAAGAACTTATTCTTGATAACCATTCTGAGGTTATGTATGACTATTCACTTATTCCGCAGGACCAGATAAGAGCATAAATGAAATGGCAGGAGACTAATTAATCTCCTGCCTTAATTTATGTATTCATATAATCGCAGACTTTGTTAATCTGTTCTGCAAAAGTTCCGTCAAATTTGTTTTCGAAAAAAGCACTGCCTATTGTGAAAGCCCAGGCGGAAGTGCTTTTGATTTCATCCAGCTTCTGATAGCTGTCCACACTGCCGGCTACGCAGACAGGAAGCCTGATATCTGAAATGAATTTGTTATTAAGCTCTTTAGAATCGCCTGTGTATCTGTATCCGAGAAGATCAAATCCGTAAACGCCCTTATCATAATATGATTCTGCCTGACGTATAATATCTTCTATATTGCCTTCAAGCACCGACGGACGCTGCGTAACCTTTCCTACAAAAGGCATATATTTAATGCCGTTTTCTTTACAGATATCACTGACCGAATCGAAAAAGACGGTGCCCATAAGAATATCGAAATTACAATCTGCCGCAGCCTGAGCACCTGCTATACATTCTTTTTCTGTATATGCCACAACCTCAAGAACAGTAGTTTTGTCGCAGGATTTCATATAGGCTGATAATTCTTTCATCTGTGCAAAAGTGAGACCTTCTTCCTTGAAGCCCCAAAACTTTGCCTTTGTGTTTTTACACTGTTCAAAAACCTCGCAGGCATTTTTTACTGTACGGTCATCTTGTGTGAGCATTACAATTAATTCAGGTTTTTCACTCATGTTTTATCAACCTCCAAAGCAAATGCAATTTTTTTGCTTCGTTAATTATGAATTGTTTGCCATTATAACACAAAAAAGGTAAATACACAACGTTTTTTGGAAAATTTCTTATTTTGCAGAAATCAGATGCAATTAACTTAATAGTTTTAATCCGTTTCAGATAATAGTGAAAATGATAAAAATTATATGATGTTTTATTGTAAAAAGCAATGAAATATTGTATAATAAAATGTAAAGCACATGATAGAAAGGAAAATATAAATGAATTTTGTGAATACTCCCACGCCTGATGTTCTGGAAGGCTTTTGTCTGATAAAATCACTTGAAAAGAAAACTACCGCTAAAGGCCTTACTTATCTTGACCTTGTTTTGTCCGATTCAAGCGGTGAAATTGTTGCTAAATTCTGGGACTACAAAGAAAATATGCACAGTCATTTTGGGGCAAATATGCTTGTTAAAGTCCGAGGAAGAATGAACGAATACAACGGAGATGTGCAGTTCAGAGTTGAGAGAATCAGAGAATGTACAGAGTCAGATAACGTCAGAATTGAAGATTTCGTGCCGAGCGTAAATCGAACAGGCGAAGAAATGCTTGAGATTATTTATAATACGATTGAAACTTTTGATGATAAAAATATCAGGAAAATCGTCAAAGCGATTATTGAGAAATATGAAGACAGACTTGTTTACTGGCCTGCAGCTTTTAAACTTCATCATGCAATGAGAGGCGGCCTTTTGTACCACACTTTGTCAATTCTCCGAATGGCAGAGAGTGTGTGCAAAATTTATCCGTCAATTGACAGAAGCCTGCTTCTTGGCGGTGTAATTCTCCATGATATTGCTAAAATTGAAGAATTTGAAGTGTCATCAACAGGCATGGCAACAGGTTACAGCGTTGACGGCACACTTATAGGTCACTTGGTTAAAGGCGCTATGATTGTGGAAGAAACAGCAAAGGAAATCGGCGTTCCCGGGGATGTTGCAATGCTTCTTGAGCATATGCTTATTTCTCATCACGGAATTCCCGAATACGGTGTGGCAGTAAGACCGTTGTTTGTTGAGGCTGAAATTTTGTCGCAGCTTGATACACTTGATGCAACTATTTTTGAATTCCAGGATGCGCTTGAAAATGTTCAGCCGGGCGATTTCTCTTCAAGACAATGGGCTCTTGATAACAGAAAACTTTACAATCACGGCAGACGTGAAATAAGTACAGATGTAAATCTTGATTGAGGTGAAAATAATGGATTGGACAGAAGTTTCTATTGAAGTGCCGGCAAAAGACGTAGACAAAGCGGGCGACATCGCACAGATGGTAGTGCCGTATGGTATTTATATTGAAGACTACAGAACTCTTGAAAAAGAAACATGGGAGATTGCAAACATCGATTTGATTGACGAGGATTTACTGAAAAAAGACAGAACAAAGGGTATTGTTCATGTTTACATTTCTCCTGAGGAAAATCCCCTTGAAGCGGTGGCTTTCTTAAGTGAAAGATATAATGCAGTCGGCATTGAACATAAAATTGACACAAAGCAGTGCCGTAACGAGGATTGGGAAAACAACTGGAAAGCATATTTCAAGCCTATGAAAATCGGCGAAAGACTTCTTATCCGTCCTTTGTGGGAAGAAAATGTTGATTCAGAGGGCAGGGCAGTGCTGAGCATTGAGCCGGGACTTGCTTTTGGTTCAGGAACACATGAAACCACACGTCTTTGCCTTGAAACACTTGAAAAATATATCGAGCCGGGCAAAACAGTTCTTGATTTAGGTTGCGGAAGCGGTATACTTTCCGTAGCATCGTTACTTCTCGGTGCGGAAAATGCAACAGGTGTTGACATCGACAAGCTTGCCGTTAAAACTGCAAAAGAAAACGGTGAAGTGAACGGATTCGGTGAAGATAAACTGAAAGTAATTCACGGAAATCTCGCCGATAAAGTTACAGGAAAATTTGATGTAATTGTTGCTAATATCGTGGCTGATATTATTATTCTTTTCACCTCACAGGTGCACGATTATTTAGCTGATGACGGTATTTTTATCACAAGCGGAATAATTGATGTAAGGGAAAAGGAAGTTACCGACGCATTCGAAAAATACGGTTTTGAAATTGTGGCAAGACACGAAAAGAGCAACTGGCTCTGCTTTGAGTGTAAGAAGAAATAAAACGATAAATCTCCGATATTTAGTTTTGTTTTAAATATCGGAGATTTTTTAATCGTAATATTTATATTCTTTGTTAATACCCAAGAGGTAATCAGAGGAAACTTTAAAGAAATTACATAATGCTATGATGTCCTGTATGCTAGGCTCATATTTATTACATTCAATGTAGGAAATTTTGCGTTGTGTCATGTTAACTGCTCTGCCGAGTTCTGTCTGATTTAATTCAAGGTCTTCACGTAAATTTTTTATTTTTTGACCAAAAGTTAATTTCATAAAATCACCCTAAAGTAATTATATGTTAGATAGAAACTTTCTATTGACAAATAGACGGAAAATGTCTATAATAACAATCAGGGGGTGATTGTATGGACTTAAATTGGAAAAGTATAGTGGCTATATTGCTTATACTTGTGTTTGGAGCTGTTATATTAAATTGTTGCGATTCGGGTTCAGGAAGCAGTGGCGGCAAAAAATGGAATGATTTATCAGACCAAGAAAAGGACAATGCCAGATGGGCTTATGAGGTGAATCAGTATATTGAAGATTATGAATAATGGGGAAATAAAAATGAAGAAAATTAAAATTATATCATTGGCTATATTTTTATTGTGTTTTGTGATGTTAACGGCAGGCTGTGAAAGCTATGAGGAAGAGGGGACTGAAGCTGTAACCGAATCAAGTTATAATTATGGCTCAAGCAATGATGCGGATTCAGATGACGATGATTATGATTATAACTATGATTCGGGCTCTGATTACAACTACGATTCAGATTATGATTCTGACTATAGTTATGACAGCTATGATTACGATTCTGATGTTTATGAATATGATGCTGACGATTTCGGATATGGTGACCCTCAGCCGGGAGACTCCTTTAGTGATTACATAAAGAGAGAGGACCCTGATTTGTATAACAATATCTTAGAAAATTATGAAAGCTTATACTAAAATTTAAAAATCGGAGGTGAGAAAAATGAGTCAAGGCGGTGGGGACGGAATGTCTTTTTTAGCAGTGGTAGGTGCAATATTGTTAGCACTTATAATTTTTTCGGTAGTTGGATAAAAAAGAATAGAATCAATGTTGCTTTGTGTTTGATAACTTTGATTTTATATTTTTTAAATCAGCATTTCAAGCGGGACTTTTCAGATGGACTTTTAGGCATATTTATGCGTGGGTATTTTAATGATATAATAGGAAGCATAACTTTTATGTCCTATACCAATATTATAACTGAGTTCAAAAAAGTCAGGTTGATAAAGCTATGGCAAATAGAGCTTCTTCTGTTAGGCTGTGGCTTTTTTTGGGAATATATAACACCATTGTTCAGAAAAGAAACGGTAAGTGATATGTGGGACATAGCCGCTTATATGCTTGGTGGTGTTATTTATTGGGCAGTTAATAAAGTTTACGAAAAAGTAGCAAATACTAAGTGATTGAAAAAGAATTGGTTTGAATAAAATAATAAGAAATTCCCTGTAACTTTCGTCCGCTGTGACACGTCAGAGAGTTTTTAGTGCTGAGTGTAGAACGTTGAGTCTGCGATGCGATTATATATGTAGCATATTATTGAATCCCACCAAAACCTCAGAAATCTGAGGTTTTGGTGGGATTGCTAATTTATTCAGTTTCTTCTTCCAGACACTCAAAACAGGCTTTGTCGAATGCTTCTATAAGTCTTGTTCCCATTGTCTGCAGGGAGTTTGATGTAATTTCTTCTGAAAATGCATCACCTATAGCCGGGATTTCTGAAATGCCGTCGGTTATGTCATCAGTTGAGACATCTTTGCCTAAAACCGTAGCTGCTGTTTTTATTGCCGGATAGTAAACCACTTTTGAAAGGACTTTTCGCTTTAATTCTTTCTTCAATGATGTTGCAATCACGCGTATAGTTTGCGAAGCACCTGAATAGCCAAGCATTGTTGCGCAGTAAAGGGAAAGCTGTTTTCTTACATCGGGTGTGTTGTTTTTTCCTGCTTTCCACAGGTCTTGCTCACCGTAAATGTAGGCTATTTCCTGAGCGAATTGCAGTGCGATTGAATAAAAGTGGATTATCTCTTTCGGGAGATTCATATTTTCGGAAAGTTCTGTTGCTTCTGCATCAGGAGTGAGTTTTGATTCTGATACTTTTCTGTTCAGAATTTCCATTGACTTTTCTATTAGTTCTTCCCTTGAATAGCCTGCTCCTATAGGACCTTTTTCAACTACTTCATTATTACTGAATTCTGTGCGCAGAAACGAATCTCTGTCGATTTTCAGGCGAGGCATACTCATAATTGATGAAATTATTTTGCCGACAGAAACGCTTTCACTGATGTTTTTTGAGAATTTAGTTTTCAGAACATGTATGCCCATTTCATTACTCCTTCATGAAGCGTATTGTGAATGAAATTATAGCATAGATATTTTTATAATTCAAGATGAATTCCCTGTTCTGACTCACCGTCAAAATAAAATGGAAAATGTCCGGTTCAACAGGGGAGTAAATGTTTTGCCGTAAAAAGTGAAATCCCTGCAAATGCACGTCCAAACATTTGCAGGGATTTCTTTTATAGAAGGAGATGAAAGTTATTTTATAACTCTTACTCTTTTTACTCCGTTGATTGCTTCCAATGCAGCTGCGTCAGCATCTTTTTCAGCTACTGTGTAAGCATAGCCTTTCTTTGCTGCAGTTTTAACATCACCGAGAATGTTTTTGATTTCAGCGAGAACTGCTTCGTCATCTTTGTGAATGATGCATGTTCTTGCACCGTTCACTTCATCAAGAAGCATATTGGGAAGGTTAACTGAATTTTTGATTTCACCTTTTTCGATGTAAGCGATAAGCTCATCTGCTGCCATCATGGCGCAGTTGTCTTCGCTTTCAGGCGTTGAAGCACCGAGGTGGGGAATTGCAGTAACTCCGTCAACGCCGATAACTTCGTCTGAGGGGAAGTCTGTAACATATGCTGCAGCTTTACCTGTACCGAGAGCTTCAATAAGTGCATCTGAATCAACAAGACCGCCACGTGCAAAGTTTACGATTCTCACGCCGTCTTTCATAACAGCGAAAGTATCTTTGTTAATCATATTCTTTGTTGAATCGTTAAGGGGAAGATGAAGTGAAATATAATCACTTACCTTGTAAAGGTCGTTAAGGTCAGAATAAATAACTGTATCTTCAGGTAATTTTTTCTTGCCCTCTTCTGTGATGAAGGGGTCATAGCCTACAATTGTCATACCGAGTGCATTTGCTGCATTTGCAACAAGAGCACCGATAGCGCCGAGACCTACAACACCGAGAGTTTTACCGAGAATTTCAGGACCTGCAAAAGCAGATTTGCCTTTTTCAACTTTCTTGCCTACTTCGTCGCCTTCGCCTTTAAGAGTTTTGCACCAGTCGAGAGCGTTGCCCACTTTACGTGAAGCCATAAGGAGACCGAGAATTACAAGCTCTTTAACTGCATTTGCGTTAGCACCGGGTGTATTGAAAACGCATACACCGTCTTCTGCACATTTTTCTACGGGAATGTTATTTGTGCCTGCACCTGCTCTTGCAATGGCAATTGTGTTTTTGTCAAGCTCCGTTTCGTGCATTGAAGCACTTCTTACCATAATTGCAACGGGGCTTTCTACGTTATCTCCGCAAGTGTATTTTGCTTTGTCAAATTTATCTGTACCGCAAGCGGCAATTTTATTTAAAGTGAGAATATTGTTCATAAGTTTTCTCTCCTGTCAGCTGTTCTTTGCTTCGAATTCTTTCATGAATTCAACAAGTTTTTCAACGCCTTCAATGGGCATTGAGTTGTATATTGATGCTCTCATACCGCCTACTGAACGGTGGCCTTTAAGGTTAACAAAGCCTGCTTTTGTTGCTTCTTCAACAAATTTTGCGTTGAGTTCATCGTTGGGTGTAACGAAAGTAACGTTCATCATTGAACGGTCTTCTTTTCTTACTGTGTTGATATAGAAATCAGTTGAATCAATGTAATCATAAAGAATTGAAGCTTTCTTGATGTTTCTTTCTTTCATTGCTTCAAGTCCGCCTGTTGTTTTAATCCATTCGAGCATCAATTTGCACATATAGATGTTCCAGCAGGGAGGTGTATTGTACATTGAATCTGCGTCTGCAACCTGCTTGTAATCTGTGATTGAGGGGCATTCCACTCTTGCGTTGCCGATGAGGTCCTCACGGATGATAACTATTGTAAGACCTGCGGGAGCAACGTTTTTCTGTGCGCCGCCGTAAATCATACCGAATTTGCTTATGTCGAGAGGTTCAGAGAGGAAGCACGAAGATACATCGGCAACGAGAGGAATATCACCTGTATCGGGGATATAGGGGTATTTTGTACCGTAGATTGTATTGTTGAAGCAGATGTGGACGTAATCTGCATCTTCACTTACGTCTTCTTTTGTGATTTTAGGAATGTATGAGAAATTTTCATCTTTTGAAGAAGCAATGGCTTTTACTTCGCCGTATTTGGCGGCTTCTTTATAGCTCTTTGTTGAGAACTGACCTGTAAGGACGTAGTCAGCTTTTTTGTTTTTATTCATAAGGTTGAGGGGGATAGCTGCAAACTGGAGAGAAGCACCACCCTGAAGGAAAAGCACTTTGTAATTGTCGGGAATGTTATACACTTCTCTGAAAAGTACTTCTGTATCTTTTGCTATTTTATCAAAAACCTTTGAACGGTGGGACATTTCCATAACAGACTGTCCGCTTCCTTCGTAATCAAGGATTTCTGCTGCTGCACGGTTTAAAATTGATTCAGGCAGCATTGAAGGGCCTGCTGAAAAATTGAATACTCTTGCCATAATAATTTCCTCCTATAAAAACCGAAAACGGTGTTTTCGCGTGTTAAATTACCTCTAATGTTACTCTACTTTTAATCAACTGTCAATGGTAAAAAACAGAAAAAACAGAAAAAATATCAAAAAACATTAAAATATATCAACCGTTAGTTGATATATTGGAGTTCAAAAGAAGTCCTGTCTATTTTATATGACAAAACTTTAACAAAAAATTTTTAATGTTTATCAATATTGCCACTTGAAATATTTCCCTCTATATAATACAATAGTATGCGGTAAGTAGGGTTAATGTGTATTTAATGCCGAAAAAGCCCTATACTATAATAATGTATACTATAATCTGAAAGGATGTTAAGGAAATGAACGTATTAAACAAGAAATCAGTTGAAGACATTGACGTAAAAGGCAAGAAAGTCCTTGTTCGCTGTGACTTTAACGTAAAGATGGAAAACGGAGTTATCACAAGCGATAAGAGAATCGTTGCATCTCTCCCCACTATCAAATATCTTCTCGATAACGGCGCAAAGCTTATTCTTTGCTCACACCTCGGCAGACCTAAGGGCGAATTCAAACCTGAATTTTCACTTGCTCCCGTAGCAGCAAGACTCGGCGAACTTCTCGGCCTTGAAGTTAAAATGGCAAAAGACGTTATCGGCGAAAGTGCACAGGCACTTGCAGCTGACCTTAAAGAAGGCGAAGTTCTTCTTCTTGAAAACGTTCGTTTCCATGCAGAAGAAACAAAGAACGACCCCGAATTCTCAAAAGCACTTGCTTCTCTTGCAGAAGTTTATGTAAACGATGCTTTCGGTTCAGCTCACAGAGCTCACTCATCAACAACAGGTGTTGCTGATTACCTTCCCGCAGTAGGCGGCTATCTTATCCGTAAAGAACTTGAATACATCGGCGGTGCTCTTGAAAATCCCCAGAGACCTCTCGTTGCTATCCTCGGCGGTGCAAAAGTTTCTGATAAAATCGGTGTTATCACAAACCTTATGGAAAAAGTTGATACACTTATCGTAGGCGGCGGTATGGCTTACACATTCTTCGCAGCAAAAGGCTACACAGTAGGTACTTCAATCTGTGAAGAAGACAAAATCGACCTTGCTAAAGAAATGATGGCAAAGGCTGAAGAAAAAGGCGTTAAATTCCTTATCCCTATTGATAACAGACTTGGTAAAGAATATAAAGAAGACACAGAAACAATGCTTGTTGATTCTGATAACATCCCCGACGGTTGGATGGGTCTTGACATCGGCCCCAAAACAGAAGAACTTTTCGCAGACGCAATCAAGGGCGCAGGCACAGTTATCTGGAACGGACCTATGGGCGTTTCTGAATGGAAAAACTTTGCTTCAGGTACAATCGCAGTTGCAACAGCTATTGCTGAAAGCGGTGCAATTTCAATCGTAGGCGGCGGCGACTCTGCAGCAGCAGTTCAGAAGCTCGGTTTTGCAGACAAAATGAGCCACATCTCAACAGGTGGCGGTGCATCACTTGAATACCTTGAAGGTAAAGAACTTCCCGGTATCGTTGCTCTCAATGAAAAATAATTTATAAATACTAATGTAAACATCGTAGGGGAGGCGTTTCGCCTCCCGCGAATTTTCATAAAACTATATCGGGACGGGTAACCCGTCCCCTACGATATAGTTATAAGTACGATGACAGAGTATAATTTATCTTTATATAACAGCATCGCTCGTTTTTACCTACGGTGCAGAAATTTTGAAAGGATGTAATTATTATGAATAAAAATCTTCGTAAAGCAGTTATCGCAGGTAACTGGAAAATGAACAAAACTCCTGCTGAAGCAACAGCTCTTATTAACGAAATGAAACCCCTCGTAGCAGATGCAGACTGTGAAGTTGTTCTCTGCGTACCTTTTGTTGACCTTTCAGCAGCTCTTGCAGCAGCAGAAGGCTCAAACATCAAAATCGGTGCTGAAAACTGTCATTGGGCAGAAAGCGGTGCATACACAGGCGAAGTTTCAACAGGTATGCTCAAAGAAATGGGCGTTGAATATGTTGTTATCGGCCACTCAGAAAGAAGAACTTACTTCGGTGAAACAGACCAGACAGTAAACCTTCGTACACTCGCTGCTCTCAAAGCAGGTCTCAAACCTATCGTTTGCGTTGGTGAAACTCTTGAGCAGAGAAATCTCGGCTACACAGAAACTCTTCTTAAATTCCAGACAAAAATGGCTCTCACAAACGTATCAGCTGAAGACCTTAAAAATGTTATCATCGCTTACGAACCCGTATGGGCTATCGGTACAGGCGTTACAGCAACTGACGACCAGGCTGACGAAGGTAACGGCTTTGTTCGCGCTGCTATTGAAGAAGCATACGGCAAAGATGTTGCAGAATCAGTTACAATTCAGTACGGCGGTTCAATGAACGCAGGTAATGCTGATGCACTTGTTGCAAAATATCACGTTGACGGCGGCCTTATCGGCGGTGCTTCACTCAAAGCTCCCGATTTCGCTGCAATCGTTAAAGCTGCAAGCAAATAAGCAAATATAAAAGAGGTATATACAATGAAAAAACCTTATGTTTTATGTATAATGGACGGTTTCGGCTCAAACCCCGGTGCAAAGGGTAACGCAATCGAATTTGCTAAAACCCCTTGCCTTGATAAGCTTTTTGCCGAAAATCCCCATACACTTATCGGTGCATCAGGCCTTGATGTTGGTCTTCCCGACGGACAGATGGGTAACTCTGAAGTAGGTCACACAAATATCGGTGCCGGCAGAGTTGTTTATCAGATGCTCGTTAAAATTTCAAAAACAATCAAAGACGGTGAACTTGTAAATAACAAGGAACTGTCATCTGCAATGGATGCTTGCCTTGAAAAAGGAACTGCACTTCACCTTGTAGGTCTTCTTTCAGACGGCGGTGTTCACAGCCACATCGAACACCTTTTCGGTATTGTTGAAATGGCAAAGGCTAAAGGTCTCGATAAGGTTTACGTTCACGCTATCACAGACGGCCGTGACGTTTCTGTTGAATCAGGTGCAGGCTTTATGCAGGATTGCCTTGATAAATTCGCAGAAATCGGCCTCGGTAAAATCGCAACAATCTCAGGCAGATACTATGCTATGGACCGTGACTTTGCATGGGACAGAGAAGAAAAAGCATATGCTGCTATGGTTTACGGCGAAGGTAACCAGTGCGATTGCCCCGTTAAGGCTATGAAGGAATCATATCAGAACGGTGTAACAGATGAATTTGTTCTTCCCGTTGTTATTGATAAAGACGGTATGATTAAAGAAAATGATTCAGTTATCTGCTTTAATTTCCGTCCTGACAGAGCAAGACAGTTGACACGTATGTTTGTTGATCCCGATTTTGACGGCTTTGAAAGAAAGAACGGATTCTTCCCTGTTAAATACGTTTGTATGACACAGTACGATGCAACAATGCCCAACGTAACAGTTGCATTCGCAAACGAAGACCTTACAATGACTATGGGCGAATATGTTTCATCACTTGGTATGACACAGCTCAGAATTGCTGAAACACAGAAATACGCTCACGTAACATTCTTCTTCAACGGCGGTGTTGAAGCACAGTTCCCCGGTGAAGACAGAATCCTTATCAACTCACCTGACGTTGCAACTTTCGATATGAAGCCCGAAATGAGCGCATATGAAGTTACAGATGCAGTTGTAGAGCAGGTGCTTTCAGGCAAATATGATGTTATCATCATCAACTACGCAAACTGCGATATGGTTGGTCACACAGGTATCTTCGAAGCAGCAGTAGCAGCAGTTGAAGCTGTTGACGAATGTGTAGGCAGACTTGCAGATGCAGTAGCAAAAATGGGCGGCAAAATGATTATCACAGCCGACCACGGTAATGCTGATAAGATGCTTGATGAATCAGGCGAAGCTTTCACTCCTCATTCAACAAATCCCGTTCCCGTAATTACAGTGGGAAGTGAATATCAGCTTAAAGAAGGTGGCAAACTTTGTGACCTTTGCCCCACACTTCTTGATATTATGGGTCTTAATCAGCCCAAAGAAATGACAGGCGAAAGTCTTCTCATCAAATAATTGATTTTATCTCGGGTAATCTGTTTTTCAGGTTACCCGATTTTATAAAGGCAGGTGTTACTTGTGGGAAAATATACAGGATATATGATTTGTACTGACCTTGACGGCACTTTCACTCAGCCGCCGAGAAACGATAATGAGGATTTGTATATAAGCCGTGAAAATCTTGATGCCGTTGAATATTTCAAGTCAGAGGGCGGAATTTTCACTTTTTCCACAGGCAGACGCCCCGGCTATATAAAAGAGAAAATTTTTCCCTTTGTAAAGCCTAATGCACCGATGATAACCGTAAACGGTGCATCAATTTACGACCACGAAAAGGACGAAATTCTCAAATCAGTTTTTCTGCCGCAGAATGCACTTGATGCACCATTTGTGGCATATGAAAAATTCAGAGATAAGCTTGAAGAAGTTTTCATTATAGCAGAAACAGAAGAATTCAATCTTCAGTTTGATGAAAAAATTTTTGAGGAAAAGCTGCAAAAAATAATGTCACTTCACGAGGAATGGTATAAATTTGTTTTCCGCGGAGTGAACGCAGAAGAAACAATAAAATTTCAGAAGTTTCTGCAGGAAAGATATCCTGAATGTTACCTTCCCAGAAGCTGGGAAACAGGGCAGGAGATTTTGGCACCTACAGCCACCAAAGGTGAACGTGCTCTTGAACTTAAAGGAATGTTCCCTCAGGTGCATACACTTATCTGCGTAGGCGACCACGAAAACGACATTCCTATGATAGAAGCAGCAGATAAAGGCTATGCCGTGAAAAATGCAGTTGACGAGGTTTTAAAAGTTGCAGATTTCGTTACTGTGGACTACACTGAAGGTGCAATAGCTAAAATTATTGCAGAAATATAAAAAGTGTGAAATACTCTTGCATTTTAGAGAAAAATATATTATAATACTTTAGCAAGCTTTGTTTTGGTCATGTGGCGTGTGGGTCCTGTGCGACGGGGCGCCGTGAACCATGTCAGGCGGGGAATCGAGCAGCATTAAGCGGTTAGCGCTGTGCGCCACAGTCCGCCTGCATGCCATATGACCAAGACAAAGCCTTTTTTAATCTTATTATTGATTATTATTTTGTGAAAGGGTGAAAGAGATGTATCAGGTACTTTACAGAAAATACAGACCTCAGGTTTTCAGCGACATTGTAGGTCAGGAACACGTCACATCAACTCTTTCCAATGAATTGAAAGAGGGGAAAATTTCCCACGCATATCTTTTTAACGGCTCCCGCGGTACAGGCAAAACCACTTGTGCCCGAATTCTTGCAAAAGCAGTAAACTGCCTGAATCCGCAGAATGGTAATCCCTGCAATGAGTGTGAAATGTGTCGCGGAATTGATAATAATTCAATCCTTGACGTTATAGAAATTGACGCCGCAAGTAACCGCGGTGTTGATAACATCCGCGATCTTACGGATGAAGCTAATTTTACACCTGCAAATGCTAAATACCGTGTTTATATAATTGACGAAGTGCATATGCTGACTATCGAAGCATTCAATGCTCTTCTTAAAACTCTTGAAGAACCGCCACCGCATGTAAAATTTATTCTTGCAACAACAGAGGTTCATAAATTACCGCCGACAATTCTGTCGCGTTGTCAGCGTTTTGATTTCAGAAGAATTCCCGTTGAAGATATTGTAAAAAGACTTAAATTCGTGTGTGAACAGGAAGGCCTCAGCATTGACGATTCAGCGGCAGCGCTTGTTGCATCAATCGCTGACGGTGCGTTGAGAGATGCTTTGTCACTTCTTGACCAGTGTGCTTCAAGAAGCAAAAATATCACAGCTGATGTTGTTGAGAGTGCCGCAGGTATGGCAGGTAAAAATTATCTTTATGACCTTGCGGATGCCCTTAATTCAAAAGATACTGCAACAGTTTTTCAGATGATTGATGACCTGCATAACGCTTCCTGCGATATGGAAAGGCTCTGCAGCGAGCTTATCAGCCATTTCAGAAATCTGATGGTAGTGAAAACTGTGAAAAAAGCAGAAGGACTTATCATCTGCACTCAGGAAGAACTGAAAAAAATTGCAGAGCAGTCACAGAAATTTACTCTTGAAAATATCCTTTACTGTCTTTCACAGCTTGAAAACACTCTTTCCAATATAAAGAGAGGTCTTTCAGGCAGAATTGAAACAGAAATGGCAATGGTGAGAATCTGCTCGCCAAAACTTGACGAAACAAATAAGGCTTTACTTTCACGTGTGGCAGAACTTGAACTTAAACTTTCAGCATTGTCACAAGGTAAGGTGATTTCAGCACCTGCGCAGAAAGAAGCAGTTAAAGAGGAAAAGAAACCGTCTCTTCCGATTGAAGATAGTTTCACACCTCCACCACCTGAAGAAGACGAATTTGTGCCACCTGTGCCCGTAGTATCTGCAGAAAAAACCAAACCTGTTGAGAACACAGCTCCCATTCGTCAGGAAAAACCGGCACCCGCACAGGCAGAACCTGCCTCTCCGGATGAAGACAGACCCTTTGCTTTGTGGGCAGAAACTCTTGCAATTCTCGGCGAAACGGATAAACCGTTGAGAGGTTTGCTTGCAGGCTCAAGTGCAGTTTTAAGGGGCGATTTTGTTCTTGTCAACAGCTTTAATCCCACTCTTGACCAGTTTATAAGAATTGACACTCATCGCAGAGCTTTAAGCGAAGCAATTTATAAAGCTGCAGGCAGAAAATACAGGCTTGGTATTTTCAAAGGTGAGGTAAAAAAAGAAACTCCGTCAGGTAAAAAAGATCCGCTTGACGATTTTATGAAAAAGGCGAACGCAAGTAATATTCCGTTCGATGTCAATTAATAGTTTAAATATAAACTATAACTTTGCCATTTTGCTGTCATCCTTGAGCGTAAGCGAAGGATCTCAAAATGGCAACGCAGAAAACATTTCCAAACGAGATTCTTAACTGCGTTTGAGAATGACGCGTTCGGAAATGATACTACTAATTAATAATTTACTTTTTAAAAAGGAGAGTTAAATATGAAAGCAAGAATCCCCAATCAGGGTGGTATGAATCAGGCTGCAATGCTCAAAAAAATTCAGGATATGCAGGCTGATATGGAAAACAAGCAGGCAGAAATCGAAGCAACAGAATTTACAGCATCTGCAGGAGGCGGAGCAGTAGAGGCAGTTGTTCTCGGTACTCACGAAGTTAAGAGAATCAAAATTGACCCGGAAGTTATCGACCCTGAAGATGCAGAAATGCTTGAAGATATGGTAACTGCAGCTGTTAATGAAGCAATCAAAAAATCAATTGATGCTATGGATAAAGCTATGGAATCTGCAAAAGCAGGTCTTGGCGGTCTCGGCGGCGGATTGGGCGGTCTGTTTTAATGGGCTATAAAGTAGCGCCTCTTGCAAGACTTATTGAGCAGTTTGAACGTATGCCGGGCATCGGCAAAAAAAGTGCCCAGCGAATTGCTTTTTATGTGCTTGGCATGTCAGATAACGAGGCTAAAAATTTCGCTCAGTGCGTTATTGATGCACACGAAAAAATCCACAGATGCGCTGTTTGCGGCGACCTTACCGACAGCGAACTCTGCCCGATTTGTGCTAATATTACAAGAGATAAAAGTTTAGTTTGCGTGGTGGAAAATCCTGCTGATGTGCTGGCTTTTGAGCGAACACGCGAATATAAAGGGACTTATCATGTTCTTCATGGTGCAATTTCGCCCATTAACGGAATAGGTCCTGAAGAGCTTAACATCAAATCTCTTATTACCCGTGCAGCATCAGGGGAAGTAAAGGAAGTCATTATGGCTACTGACCCTACTGTTGAGGGTGAAGCTACAGCTATGTATCTTTCAAAATTAATCAAACCTCTGGGAGTTACTGTTTCACGTCTTGCTTATGGAGTGCCTGTAGGCGGAGATCTGGAATATGCCGACGAAGTAACGCTTCAGAGAGCTATTGAAGGCAGACAGATTCTGTGAAAATCTGAATAAATTACAGTAATTCATTTCATAATATTTTTGCAGTGTTTTTGTGTATTTGAGATCCTTCATAATGTTGTTTTATCAAAATTTACCTTTCTTGTCGCTGTCATCCTTGAGCGTAGCGAAGGATCCCGACAAGAAAATAAGAAACCTGAAAGCAACATTATTCAAGGATGACAAATCAGAGCATTCTGCTTCGCAGAATTTTACAATATACAATGAAAGGGCGTGATACGCATGAAAAATGATAATAAGGCAGTAGCAACCAACAAAAAGGCGTATCACGACTATTTTGTTGAAGAAACGATTGAAGCAGGTCTTGAACTATTTGGCACGGAAGTAAAATCAATCCGTCAGGGTAAGGTGAATCTTAAAGATTCATGGTGCAGTTTCAAAGAGGGTGAAGTTTTCATCCACGGAATGCACATCAGCCCCTATGACCACGGCAATATTTTCAACCGCGACCCCTTAAGACCGAAAAAGCTTCTTCTTCACAAGAGAGAAATCAATCGTTATTTCGGCCTTACAAAACAGCAGGGCTTAACACTTATTCCGCTTTCTGTTTATTTCGTAAAAGGCAAAGCAAAAGTTGAAGTAGGACTTTGCAAAGGTAAAAAGCTGTACGATAAACGTGCAGTTGCTGCAAAGAAAGATGCAGCCCGTGATGTTGAAAGAGCATTGAGGGATAAAAGTTAAAAATCAACCGACAGTTTACTTGTTTTTTATTCAAAAAACAACTGATGGTTGAGAAAAAATCCCATTATTCAACCTTTGTTATATTAAATCTTTTGAAGTTCTCCATTAAAATTGAATTGTAGAAACGGTTCAGCCGTAAAGAAAGGAGAATGAATATGTCAATATTCAAAAGAAAAGAAACTGACGAAAAAACTCTGACATTAGGTGAAAGAATTGCTGAAGGCAGAAAGAAATGCGGATATACGCAAGAGTCTTTTGCAGAGCTTCTGGATGTAACACCTCAGGCGGTATCAAAATGGGAAAACGATATTTCTTGCCCTGATATTCAGTTGCTCCCGAAAATATCGCAGATACTCGGTATATCTGTTGATGAACTTTTAACAGGTAGAAAAGCAATCAGTAATGAAACTCCGCCGATTGAAAAGACAATAGATACAAGTAAACTGAAATTTGTGATTAATGTTGAAAAGCCCGGGCAGAAACCTGTTGTAGTATCGTTTCCTTTTGCAACAGCGAAAAGGTTTGCGAAAATAGGCAACGGTATATCAGGAATAACCGGTAACGGAGCATTGAACAGTGAACAACTTGACGAAATAATCAGCCTTGTTGAAAATGGTGCAACAGGTGAGGTGTTCAAAGTTGAAGCAAATGATGATACCGTTGTAAGGTTTGTTATTGAATGATTGAATATATTTAGTGTATATGAAAAACAATATATATGCACTATTTGAAATTCAGATGTTCTTATAATCGTATGGGACGGGTTTCCCGTCCCAAATAAAAATCTCTTCACTATTACTTCTTACCTCTTACTTTGAGCGTAAGCGAAAATACGGGGATGAAAGGATTTCGACGGGGATTTTGAACCATGATAAGCGAGTAGAGGCGCGGTGCCGCTTTAAAAACCGCACGTTTTAAAAATAAACGACAAAAATACTACTTTACAGGCTGCTTAACTTAAGCGCCCGTCCTGAATAGGACTACCGCGACTTATTTAAGGGCGTCGATTAGCGGTGAACGTGAACAGGTGAGTGCCTTGTAACCTGTCATGCATTAAAGGCTACCCGATAAGTCAGTCTGCCGACTGACGGACTTTGAGGGGAATTTTAAACACTCGGCTACACTCGTAGAAAGTTGTGAGGATGAGTTTTCGGACGCGGGTTCGACTCCCGCCATCTCCACCAAACGAAAGTCAGACGAACACCTACTACTTCTTCACAGGCGGCTTCGCCGTGAAGGTGGAAATCTGACAGAACAGAAACCCTCTATCTTAGATTAATCTCTAAGGTAGAGGGTTTATCTTTAATAATTGTATGTT
>JAGBHV010000088.1 GCA_017935325.1 Clostridia bacterium | reverse complement strand
TTCGCCGAGTTCCCATAAGGAAGTTTTTCTTTAAAATGTGAACTTACGGCACAATAATGCGTTAAAAACCACCGATACGCGACAGCGTTATCGGTGGTTTTCGCCTTTTCTTGCACACGCAATTTCGCATTTTAAAGTGCTTTGCAGTTTCGTAGAAAAGCAAAATTTCTTGAATTGAAGCCAAAAATGCAGCAAGGCTGTCGCCTTGCGAGGCTTTTGGTAATAATACAAGGAATTTTGTTCGAGAAACAAAAACTGCCTTGTGGGAGCTCGGCGTTGACCATCAGCCTTTTTTGCATATATTTGTCATTTTTTCGCCCTCTCGAAGTACCTTTGTACATCTTCGGGGCGAAGAAAATGCCATTCTGCAGATTTCTAAAAACTCTCTTTACTTAAATGGCTCTTTCATACAGGATATTTTTTTAGATTTACTATTGACATTTATTTTATGGTGTGTTAAAATACTTGCAATTGAAAATTCAAATGCGATGAAGATATTAAGCACTTTACCGTGTCTTTCAGAGAGTCGGCGGTTGCTGTGAGCCGATAGATAAGTTTGTGTGCTGTCTCGTATCAGAGCAGAGTTCCCTAACCGTCTTATATACTGCATAAGGAACTACGGATGCCCCGTTACCATGGCTATGGACTTTAAAATGAGTCCGATGAGTGGCTGATTTTTTCAGCAATCCGGGTGGTACCGCGATAAGTTTATTATCGTCCCGAGGCTTTTAGAAGCTTCGGGGCTTTATTTTTATTCAGGAGGTTTTTACAGTGAAAACAGTTAAAATCGCAGACATTACTTTAAGACAGATTATGTCAGACAAAAAAAGCACAATCAGCTTTAAAAATAAAATCGAGCTTGCAAAACTACTTGATAAACTAAGAATTGACATTATCGAAACAGGTATGGTTGACGGCGGTAAAACTGATGAATTATTAGTAAGAACAATTGCTCTTACTGTTAAGCACAGTATTCTCTCCTGCCCCACAGGTCTTACAGCAGAAGATGTTGAAAAGGCTTATGAATGCATCAAAGATGCCAGAAAGCCCAGACTTAACGTGAGAATTCCTGTTTCTCCCGTACAGATGGAATACCTTTGCCACAAGAAGCCCCAGGCTGTTGTTGAACTTATTTCAACACTCGTGAAAAAGGCAAAGGAATTATGTGCTGATGTTGAATTCACTGCAGTTGATGCAACACGTTGCGAAAAAGAATTTCTCTTCAAAACTATTGAGGCTGCTGTTGAAGCAGGTGCAGGCACAGTAACTGTATGCGACACAGCAGGCACAATGTTTGCAGACGAATTTGCAGCATTTATTTCAGAAATTTACGATGCAGTGCCCGCTTTGAAAAATGTTTCACTTTCTATCGAAGCGAACAACTCAATTTCAATGGCAAGTGCTTGTGCATTTGCAGGTGTTAAAGTTGGCGCAGACCAGATTAAAACAACTGTAAACGGCAACGAATTCCCCTCTGTTGAAAGCATTGTTAACATTCTCAAATCACGCGGTGATTCCTGCGATATTCACACTAATGTCAAAACAACAGAATTCAGGCGCGTACTTGCTATGATTGAAACTGCAATCAGCGACCACAGTACATCAACTTCTCCTTTTGACGCAGTATCTGACGACGACCATTCAGGCATGGCTCTTTCTGAAGGCGACGATATCGCAACAGTTTCAAAGGCTGTAAGAGAATTAGGCTATGACCTTACTGAAAACGACAATGTAAGCGTTTATGAAGCTTTCTGCCGTGTTGCTAAAAAGAAAAAGGCTGTAAGCGCAAAAGAGCTTGATGCTATTGTTGCAACAACTGCTTTGCAGGTGCCGCCCACTTATAAGCTTGACAGTTATGTTATCAACAGCGGTAACATCATCACTGCAACGGCAAACATTATGATGAAGAAAAACGGCAAAGAAATTGCAGGCGTAAGTGCAGGCTCAGGTCCTATCGACGCTGCATTTATGGCAATTGAACAGATTGTTGGTTGCCACTATGAACTTGACGATTTCCAGATTCAGTCTGTTACAGAAGGTAAAGAAGCTATGGGTTCTGCACTTGTTAAACTCCGTTCAAACGGCAAAGTTTATGCAGGTAAAGGCGTTTCAACCGACATTATCAGTGCATCTATCCGTGCGTATGTAAGTGCACTTAACAAAATTGTTTACGAGGAGGGTTAATAAATGAAACTTGCTTTCTCAACTAAAAACTGGAAAGGATATTCATGGAGTGATTTCTGCTGTTCTGCACAGGATATCGGCTTTAGAGGAATCGAAATCCACGATATTGAAGACGAAATCTTCAATGCGAAAAACGGACCTCTTCACCCTGATAACACCCCTTCCGTAAGAAGAAAACTCAAAAATATGGGACTTGAAATTTCTGCAGTTGATTATGTTGGCGATTTTTCTGACTTTGAAAAAATCGCAAAATGCATCAGTGCTGCAAAAACTTTAAGTTCTGAATATATTAAAATGACATACACAGGCAGTGCCGATAACGAAACTGTTATTGATTTGCTTAAGCCCGCCGTAAGCCTTGCAGAAAAAGAAAACGTTATTCTTCTTGTTGAAACAACAGGTATTTTTGCAAGCACCAAAAAGCTTTGCGAAGTGCTCAATGAATTTGCGTGCGATAATCTCTGCGTATGCTGGAATATGCACGATACCTTCTTCAAAGCACAGGAAGATGCTGAAACTACAATCAAAAACCTCGGCTCTTATGTAAAGCTTGTTCACGTTGCAGATGCTGTTAAAAACGGTGACAGCACAACTTACACACTTATCGGTGACGGTCAGCTTCCCTTTGAAGAAATGATGAACGCACTTCGTTCAATTAACTATGTAGGCTTTGTTTCCATTGAATGGGCGCCTGACAGAATTGAGGAAATCAGCGACCTTGAAGTGATTTTCCCCCACTTTGTAAACTTTATGCGCCGTTTCAGAACAAAGCATAATAAAAAGAGTGCTCTTTATCACAACGCAACAGGCACAGGTAAATTCATCTGGCCGAAAGAAGCACTTATCGAATACACTTTCTCGCAGATGCTTGACAGAGTTGTTGAAGAATTCCCGGACCAGTATGCTTTCAAGTACACAACACTTGACTACACAAGAACTTATTCAGAATTCCGTGATGATGTTGATACTTTTGCACGTTCACTTATTGCTCTCGGTGTAAAACCCGGCGACAAAGTTGCTGTATGGGCAACTAACATCCCTCAGTGGTTTATTGCTTTCTGGGCAACAACAAAAATCGGAGCAATACTTGTTACTGTAAACACAGCATACAAAATTCACGAAATCGAGTATCTTCTCAAACAATCTGATACCCATACACTTATTACTATTGAATCCTGCCTTGATTCAAACTATGCAGAATCAATTGCAGAGCTCTGCCCCGAACTTCAGACTGCAGTTCCCGGTCAGCCGCTTCACTGCAAACGACTTCCTTTCCTGCGTAACATCATTACTGTTGGTTACAAGCAGAAAGGTTGCCTTACATGGGATGAAGCAATGAACTTCTCTTCAAATGTTCCAGTTGAAGAAGTATACAGGAGAGCCGCAAATGTTGACTGCCACGATGTTGCAAATATGCAGTACACTTCAGGCACAACAGGCTTCCCCAAAGGTGTTATGCTTACACACTACAATATCGTAAACAACGGCAAATGTATCGGCGACAGAATGGACCTTTCAACTGCAGACAGAATGATGGTTCAGGTGCCTATGTTCCATTGCTTCGGCATGGTGCTTACTATGACATCTATCATGTCACATGGCGGCACACTCTGCCCTCTCCCCTATTTCTCTGCAAAATCATCATTGGCTTGCATTAACCTTGAGAGAATCACCTGTTTCAACGGTGTCCCCACAATGTATATTGCAATGTTCCAGCACGAAGACTTTGCAAAAACCGACTTCTCATATATGAGAGTTGGTATTATGGCAGGTGCTAACTGTCCTGCTGACCTGATGAAAAAAGCAGCAAAAGAAATGAATATGACACAGATTTTAAGTGTTTACGGTCAGACAGAAGCATCTCCCGGATGCACTATGGGCGAATTTACAGAAAGCCTTGAACACAGAACTGAAACCGTAGGCAGTGCCTTCCCCAACGTTGAATGTAAAATCATTGACCCTGAAACAGGCGAAGATTTACCTGACGGTGAAAACGGCGAATTCGTTGCACGTGGCTATAACATTATGAAAGGCTATTACAAAATGCCTAAAGCTACTGCATCTGCTATTGATGCTCAGGGTTGGCTTCACACAGGCGACATTGCCTGCAGAAGACCTGACGGATATTACCTTATCACAGGCAGACTTAAAGATATGATTATCCGCGGCGGTGAAAACATTTACCCCAGAGAAATCGAAGAATTCATTTTCACTCACGATGCAGTTGAAGATGTTCAGGTTATCGGCGTACCCGACAAGCGTTACGGCGAAGAAATTATGGCTTCAATTATTCTCAAAGACGGTTATGAGATTACCGTTGAAGAAATGAAAGATTATATCCTTTCTCATATGGCAAGACATAAGGTGCCGAGATACATTGAATTCGTTTCATCCTTCCCGAAAAACGCAGCAGGTAAAATCCTCAAATACAAAATGCGTGAAGAAGCAATTGAAAAATTAGGACTTCAGAACGTTGGTAAATAAAACTATTGGCAGGAAATCTAAATAATAGATTTCCTGCCCTGTAATTTTTATATATTATTTTGCTTGACTTAATATTTTGGCAGATGTATAATTTTATCATAATTATTTGAAAGAGGGATATTAGTATGGATATCAGAATTGAAAAAACAACTTCTCCCAAAGTTCATCCCGACCCCAACACACTTGGCTTTGGTGAAGTTTTCACAGACCATATGTTTATGATGGACTACAGCAAAAAAGAAGGCTGGCATGATGCAAAAATCGTTCCTTACGGCGACCTTGTTCTCAGCCCTGCTGCTTGCGTTTTCCACTACGGTGCAGAAGTTTTTGAAGGCATGAAAGCTTACAGAACACCTGACGGTGACGTTCAGCTTTTCAGACCTATGGAAAACATCAGAAGACTCAACAACTCTGCTGAAAGACTCTGCCTTCCTCAGATTGATGAAGACCTTGCTCTTGAAGTGCTTACAAAATTTGTTGAAATAGAAAAAGACTGGGTTCCTGCAAAGAAAGGTACTTCTCTTTACTTAAGACCTTTCCTTATTGCAACTGATGCAAAGCTCGGTCTCCACGCTATTGACGAAGCAAAATATGTTATCATCGCTTCTCCCGTTGGCAGCTACTACAAAGAAGGCATCAACCCTGTTAAGATTATGATTGAAACAGAAGACGTTCGTGCAGTACGTGGCGGTACAGGTTATGCAAAATGCGGCGGTAACTATGCTGCAAGTAACAGAGCTGCTGCAAAAGCTGAAGAAAAAGGCTTCTCACAGGTTCTCTGGCTTGACGGTGTTGAAAGAAAATATATCGAAGAAGTTGGCGCAATGAACGTTATGTTCAAAATTGACGGCAAAGTCAAGACTCCCAAACTTATCGGTTCAGTTCTTCCCGGCATCACAAGAAAATCTTGTATCGACCTTATGAAATCAGAAGGTCAGGATGTTGAAGAAACATTCATCACAGTTGACGAAGTTATCGATGCTCTCAAAGCAGGCAAACTTGAAGAAGCATGGGGTTGCGGTACTGCTGCTGTTGTTTCTCCCATCGGTCTTCTCTCATATGAAGGTGTTGACTATGTAATCAACGATGGTAAAATCGGCGAGCTTACACAGCACCTCTATGATGAACTCACAGGCATTCAGTGGGGCGAAAAAGAAGATAAATTCGGCTGGACACTTAAAGTTTAATTCAAAACCAAACAATAACAAACCCGAACATTCAGATTTGAGTGTTCGGGTTTTATTTATTGATATTCAGTTTTAAAACTTTCCGCCGCCTCCGCCTGAGCGACCACCGCCGCCTGAGCGTGAGCCTGAAGAATTGTTCTTCGGTTTTGCGGTTTTTGTTACATGACGGTGTGTGAAAACATCAAGACTTCTTGTAACCTTCATACTGCCATGTTTCATATAATCTGACGCTTCAGTTTTGATAACAGCAGTATTCATCTTGCTTTTCATTATTGCTGTTACAACAAAGGCAACAATAAGCGCTACTGCAATTACTATAAGTTCTTTTACAACGGGTGACATCGGCTCAGAACTGTACTCTATTGCACCGTCTGTATAATAATCACCTACAAATACACCATCGCCAAAGCCTTCATAATCTCCGCTATGGATTTCGCCTGAAAGATATGATTCGGTAAGCTTCAGATATGTCTGAAAAGCCATATAATAATCTTCATCTGCAAGATACGGCAGGACTGCGCTGTTTACGTAACCGTAATCACTGTTATATGCTTCGTCGCCGAATGTATTATATACAGAGCCCTGATAATAAGTGTAGAAATCACGGTTGCCAACTTCATTATTATTAAGGTTTATAACAAAAACAAGACCATCTTCGGCATAACCGTTTGTAAGATAGAAATTCTCACAATAAGAATGTATTTCTTCACCGTCTGTTGACATTGTTGTGTGAATTACAACATCTGTATCGTAAGCAGTCTGTATTGATAAAATCTGCGATTCCAATGTAGCTTCCATATCTTCTGTAAGTAAATCTGCATCGTCAACAATAAATTCACCTTGCGCAAAGGCAGTGGGAGTGAAAAGTGCAAAAACAAAAATCACTAAAACGACTGATAATATCTTTTTCATCTCTGCACCCCCTTAAAAGACAAAGAACTGTCCGATTGCAATTATCGCTGCTGCGATACCTGCAAAATAAAGCCAGAATTTCTTTTTATCAATGGGAAGCTTGCCCGAAACCTTACCTGTCTGACCGTTTACGGCAAAGGTATACATTTCTCCGTTATATTTGGAATTAAGCATCCATACAGGCAGAAGTGCATACTTGTATTTACCCTTATCAGCCCTGATATTTGACATTTTCGGCACAACAGATGTATAACCTACTACTGTTGAACGGAAAGCATCTTCCGTACTGTTTTTCACTCTTGTTTCTGCTCGCGGAAAACTGTCTTCTGCAGTAACATCGTATTTATCTGCCATATATCCGAGAAGATAACCGGGGTTGAACTCTGTCATATCTGCGTAATTATACGGTTCAACACCATCCATATAAGCATCGTCCATTTTTGATGAACCGTCAACGGGAATATCAGCAAATCCGATATTGCCTGAACGGTAAACATTATAGTGACGTGTTTCTGTATAATTATAGTTTGAATCGCTCCAATGCCTTACTTTTGTTGCATCGTAAACAATATTTGCATCGGCGTCGCAGTCAAAGAGCCAGAAAGGAACATAAACGCCTTTCATTTCTTTTATTTTATTGTCGCTGACGAAGTTTGAAGGAAGAAGCGGTTTACCTTTGCAGAAGGCTTTCAAAGCCTCTCCTGCAGCTTTTTTGTCAAGTTTAAAGGGTATCACACAATCAGGTGTGTTCATACCCGCAAGCTGACCCTTCATAATTATGGGACTGCCGCAATACGGACATTCAGATGCGGCTGTTGTTTCGTCAACTGCAAGATGTGCAGCACAGGATTCGCAGATATACTCGTT
Organism: Clostridia bacterium; assembly: GCA_017935325.1. Lineage (GTDB taxonomy): Bacteria > Bacillota > Clostridia > Oscillospirales > Acutalibacteraceae > SIG575. The sequence goes on along the minus strand of JAGBHV010000088.1, from coordinate 2,814 downwards.
CATTCCTGACATTTCGCCCGCATTTGTTTCTGTTTTTTCCCAATTAAAGCTTGACTCATCACCGAAATTCTGCTCGAAATCGTGAATAGTGTTAAGCTCTTCTTCTGTAAATGAAGCGTCGCAACTTTCGCATTTGAATTTCTGTGACGAAGAATCAAACTTAATGTCAGACGCACAGTTTGGGCACTTATACTCTAAAATTGATGACATATTATCACCTCTTATAAGTAAAAATTATTTAGCATCGTTTGAATCGAAAATATCTCCGCATTCAGGGCAGAATTTCGGAGGATTGTGGGGATCTTCAGGCTTCCAGCCGCATTTATCACACTGATAAAGAGGTGCACCTGCAGGTTTCTTTGAACCACAGTTGGGGCAGAATTTGCCTTTGTTTACCGCACCGCAGGAACAGGTCCAGCCTTCTTCTGCAGGCTTGGGTGAACCGCATTCAGCACAGAATTTACCCTGATTTGTTGCTCCGCAAGCACATTTCCAACCGTTTGCAGCAGATGCTGCAGGTGCGGGTGCGGGCTGCTGTGCCTGTTGCTGCTGACCCATTGCGAAGAGATTCTGTGCATTCATACCGCCTGACTGCTGTGCAAAGCCCATTCCCATAAAGCCTGTCATTGCTCCGGCTTGGTTGTTTGCTGCATCCTGCATTGCCTGTGCCTGTGCACCGACAAGGTGTGCTCCTGCCATTGTAGGATTGCGGAAAACTACATTTCTCTGCAGTTCTTTTATCATGTCTTCATCTTCTTTAGGTGCTGTTACTGAATTAACACCGAAAGACCATACTTTGATACCGCGTAATTCCGTCCATTTCGTTGACAGAACTTCATTGAGTGCATCTGCAAGCTCAACTGTGTGACCGGGAAGTGCACTGTAACGTATTCCCATTGCAGAAATTTTTGCAAATGCAGGCTGAAGTGCTGTCATAAGCTCTGTTTTAAGCTGTGAATCAATTTCACTTCTGTCATATTCATCGCTTACATTGCCGCATACGTTTGTGTAGAATTTAAGGGGGTCTACAATTTTATATGAGTATTCACCGTTACAGCGGATTGAAATATCAATGTCAAGACCGATGTTCTGATCAACAACTCTGAAGGGTACAGGGTTTACAGTACCGTATTTGTTGCCCATAATTTCTTTTGTATTGAAATAGTAAACTCTCTGGTCTTTGCCTGTATCTCCGCCGTAAGTAAATCTCTTGCCTATTGCTTTGAAAGTTTCTTTGATTGAGTTGCCGAGGCTACCTGAGAAAATGCTGGGTTCTGTTGATGAATCGTAAGTAAATTCACCCGGCTCTGCACAAACTTCAACAATTTTACCCTGCTCAACGATAATCATACACTGTCCGTCTGCAACAGCAATGCCTGATCCGTTTGAAATTATGTTGTCGCTGCCTTTTGTGTTTGAAGAACGTCCACCTACACGTTTCTGTCCTTTAACCATAAGCACATCGTTTTCAATTGCATCACAATAGAAAAACTCTTTCCACTGGTCAGCAAGCACTCCGCCGACTGCGCCTAATCCTGCTTTAATAAGTCCCATAGTAATTTCTCCTTATACGTAAAAGTTTTACGATTTAATTTTATCACTTTGTTTTTATAAATGCAACATAATAAAAAATATTTACAAAGTCACAAAAAAATGATAATATTATCCGTGAGGTGACTTTAAATGAATACAGAAAAAATTTTATCTTATGTTGACCACACCTTACTTTCCCCTGCCGCTACATGGGAGGAAATTAAGCAAATTTGTGATGACGGTATTAAATACAAAACCGCATCTGTCTGCATACCGCCATGTTATGTAAAACAGGCAAAAGAATATGTAAATGAAAAAGTTAAAATCTGCACTGTTATCGGATTCCCTAACGGAGCAAACACACCTGAAGTGAAAGCTTACGAAACAAAAGATGCAATAAAAAACGGTGCTGATGAAATCGACATGGTAATCAATATCGGCAATCTGAAAGACGGACTTTACGATGATGTTCTCAACGAAATCAAGTTTATTAAATCTGCATGTAAAGACAAAATTCTCAAAGTAATTATTGAAACGTGTCTTCTCACAGAAGAAGAAAAAATCAGAATGTGCGAAATTGTTTCTCTTGCAGGAGCTGATTTTATTAAGACCTCAACAGGTTTTTCTACGGGCGGTGCAACATTTGAAGATATTGCACTTTTTGTAAAACACGTTGACAAAAAAGTGAAAATCAAAGCTGCAGGCGGTATCAAAACAATGGACGATGCAGAGAAGTTCATTTCTCTTGGTGCAACAAGACTCGGCACAAGCAGAATTGTTAAACTGATTAAAGAAACTCCCGTGGAAGAAAACACATATTAATTTAATGTATTAAATTATAGTGGACTTCTGAAAAATTATTGTATAAGACACGTTTAGAATTTTTTGTTATCATTTTTGTTTTTCAGAAAATTTTACACCGTTTTCGGTCGAAAAAACATGTTAAGAAACAAGAGCTGCTGAACGTATGAGAAAAAAGAGAAGTGAACAATGTTCACCTGAAAACAAACAAAGTTCGCCTTATAGCGAAAATTGTTCACCAGAGATAGAGATAGAGAAGAGAAAGAGTAAGAGAAAAGAAGAGAAGAACACTTCCGCTTTTTCTTTCCAGAAAAAAAGCGGAAGTGTTAATGTGCAAAACGTAAATTTTCAGAAAAATTCAGCTGAAGTCAAAACCTCCAGCTAAGCTGGAGGCTTGATTAGCCCTTCAAGGGCATTATACGGACTTAACCCCTTAAGGGGCGCTGAAAAGTTTACCGACCGCATTCTTCTTTCAGCTAC
>JAGBHV010000087.1 GCA_017935325.1 Clostridia bacterium | reverse complement strand
GGTCGGGACACAATTCTGCCTCTATTATCTCCACTTCTTTTTGTTGGCATAACTGTCTTAATATCTTTCCTATATCCACCTTTATCTCTCTGTATAGTGATAATCTTCTGTACTTTGGCGCAAATACCACATGGTATTGACATCTCCAACTTGTATGGTTTAAACTATTTATGTCTTTTTCTTTCACGTTAAAGACCTCCTTGTTATTTTAGTTGTGTGGTCGGCAAACCACTTCTAATATACCAAGGAGCTTTTTTCTTGTCTACTTCTCCCCTCGCTATAAGCTTTTTTATTCCCCCTGTAGAACAGGGGGTTGCCTTTGTTACAAACAAAGCTAAAAGCATCAGAAGTTTAATAGAACTTCTGATGCTTTTTTAGTTTTATCTTTATAAATTATAATTTATCAGTATGTTATGGATATCGGGCATCAGTCTGAAAAATACAAAAAACTAATGACAACATCGTAGGGGAGCCGTTTCGGCTCCCGCGAAATTTCATAATAGTTTATGGTGGGACGGGAGACCCGTCCCCTACGATATAGCCGTAAATAAATGGTGATAGTTGAAAAAGGCCCCCTTGCCTAAAGGGGGCTGTCGAAACCGAAGGTTTTGACTGGGGGATATTGTAAAAAAAATCAAGTAAATCAATATAAAAATAATATCCCTCCGTCTTTTTTGTGCAAGCACAAAAAATCCACCTCCCTTTAGGCAAGGGAGGCATTGCTCTGGTTTCATCGTGCGGTAAATTATAATTTGTTTTTTACAATCCCTATTTTTTATTTGAGTTTCAAGCCGTAAACTGCACAGTTTTTCATTTCCTCAAGAAGAGTAAAACCGTACTTATCGTAAAAGCCTCTGCCTTTTTCGTTTTTTATCCATGTTGTAAGCATAATTCCCTTTACATCTTTGGCTTTCAGCTGTTCAACCAATGCATCTGTCAGCTTATGACCTAAACCCATACGCTGATATTCAGGCAGAATATCGATATGAAGATGTGCAGGATAATCCTGCTTGTACTTTTCATGCGGAATAATTGTCCTTCGCGCTGATTTTCTGCGACGGTATTCCCACTTTTTTATTCGTGTGTAATAATCAGCCATATAAATCTCTTTGAATTTATCAAAATTTTCAGTGCAGATAATATATCCTACAGCTTTGTCGTTTTCATCCGTTGCCACAAAGCAGTTTTCAGGTTCAATTTCAATATAATAATCACAATAAACTGCAAGTGCAAAATTGATTCCTCTTTTTGAACTTTTACATGGTCCGTCACTGTTAAGGCACACAAAATGAACGTCTTCTTTGTCCGTTACCTTATATGGTCTTATATTCATTCGCTCTCATCCCCTTTTGAAAAAAAGTTTATCATTAAAACGCACAAAAATCAAGGTATAATATTTAACTATTTGATAATTGTAAAAACGCCTTAATTATTGTATTATAAATATCAGGAGGGATTATTATGAGCTGCGAATCAAATCCCATTGATGTTTTCGAAAAACTTTTCGGAAGCATCGGATATAATATTCAGATTATTTATGAGAATTCAAAACGTGTTTCATATTGCGAGAGAACTCACAGAGTAACAGATGAAAAATATATTCTTGACATTTCAGGGAATGATGTGAAAATTTATTGTTCCTGCAAAAAGGGGGCTTTGCGTGCTCTGTGTGACTTAAGGAAGCGGACAGATGAAAACACCATTTCTGACGGAGAATATATATGCTCTCCTTTATTTAAAGTCAGGGGCTATATTGAAGGCTTTTACGGCAATCCCTGGAGCCACGAAAGCCGTAAATCCGTAATGGAAATTATGGCAAAAAACAGAATGAACACCGTTTATCACGCACCTAAAGATGATTTGTATCACCGCGAAAAATGGCGTGAGAAATACCCTGAAGATGAGCTTGCAAAATTAAAAGAGCTTGTTGATATTGCAAGTGAATATTATATGGATTTTTATTGGTGCATTGCACCGGGACTTTCGATGAAATATTCTGATGAGGCTGAATTCAATAATCTTATTGAAAAAACAAAACAGCTTTATGAAATAGGAATAAATTGTTTCGGTCTCCTGCTTGACGACATTGATGAAGAACTTGCATTTGAAGAAGACAAGGCCATTTTCGGCGAAACAGTCAATGCTCACATTGACCTGATAAACAGATATTACAATGCACTGAAAAATCTTGATTCATCCGTAAAACTTACAGTTTGCCCTACTCTTTACCACGGCAAAGGCAATGAATATTATATTTCAAAGCTGGGCAAAAACATTCCGTCAGATGTTTCTGTTTTCTGGACAGGCAGAGATATTTGTTCACGGGAGCTGACTTCCCTTGATGCAATAAGGTTTATTGAAAACACATACCACAAACCACTTTACTGGGATAACTACCCCGTAAACGATTGCTCAATGTATAACGAGATGCACATCTCCCCCATCATAAACCGTGACACTGATTTATATAAATACTCCGAAGGTATTATTTCAAACTGCATGGAATATGCTGAATGCTCAAAGATTCCGCTGATTACCTTTGCAGATTATCTGTGGGACAGCGAAAATTATAATCCGCAGAAATCATGGGAAATTGCAATAAATCAGGTTATAGGCAAAGAAAATGCAGATAATTTTATTGTTTTTGCAGACCATCTTTACACATCCTGCCTTAAAGATGCAAATTCAAGGCGTATGTACGAAGCTTTTGATGAAATCGAAAACACTTTCAAATCAGGTGAAAAAGAAAAAGCATTTTCTCTCGCAGGAAATTATCTTGAAAGAATGAATAGGTGCAGAGAATATCTGAAAAAAGATTTACCCATCTGCCGTGAGCTTTCAAAATGGTCGGAAAAATTTTTCGTTTCCTGCGATATTATAACTACGATATTTGAATACATAAAAACGAGTGATGAAAAGTTGTTTGCTGAATTACTTCAGCTTGCCGATAAATATGTGGCAATGCCTGCAAGACTTTCAAACGATGTTAATATTCACGCAGAAATAAAAAGTCTGCAGAATATAAATATAAAGTAAAAGGAGATATTAAAAATGGCAGTTATCATCAGATGGTTTTCAGCAATTCTGGCAGTACTTTTCGGTCTGCCCACACTTCTCGGTGCAGTTTTCCAGAGCCTTTTAAAAGGCGGTTACGATGAAAGACCCGTTACTGCAATTGCAGAAAATTTCCTTGAAGGAAACAAAGAATTCATCGATGAAGCAAAATCAGAGTATTGGTCTGCAGGCTATGCACGCAGAGTGCTTACTCCCGAAGACATTGATGAAACAAGATATTTCCTTGGCGGATTTCTCAAATTCCCTGCTCAGGAGGCAACAGGCATTGTTGATGATTTGTGTGTAAGAGCAGTTGTGCTTGACGATAATTCAGGCAGAGGTGCAGCAGCATTTGCATGGATTGACGGCATAGGCTTTATGAATGCCGATATCAAGGATATCCGCGAAAAGTTAAGTGATATCACAGGCGACGGCAAGCTTATCAGCATTGATGTAGGCTCAACCCATGCCCACAGTGCAATTGACACACAAGGTCTCTGGGGCAATATTCCCAGAAGCGGAAGAAATCAGAATTACATTGATTCTTTAACTCAGAAAGCTGCCGATGCTATAAGAGAAGCATACAATAACAGGAGCGAAGGCAATCTTTATTATGCTTCAAAATCCTGCCCCCAGATGTTCTACGACGGCAGAGACCCCTATTCAATTGACGACAAAATTCACTTTTTCCATTTTGTGCCCAATGCAGAGGGTAAAAAAGAAATTTACATTGCAAACTTCGGTGCACATCCTATCAATCTTGGATGGAGTAACACAGAAATTTCAGGCGATTTCCCCTACTACATAGAAAAGGAAGTTGTTAACGAAAAGAATGCTGATTTCATCTTTATTCAGGGTGCAATCGGCGGTGCAATCCACAGCGATATGGGCGTTCAGAACGGAATCCCGGAAGACCTTACTTCATTTGAAAAAATGAAAGAATACAGCAATATCGTTGCAGATATTCTTTATGAGCTTAATGAAAAAGCAGAAAAGGTTGAGCCTATTCTCAACGTAAGACACGCTCAGGTTGATTTTGAAATCAACAATTTTGTTTTCCTTCTTGCTGCAAGCGCAGACCTTTGCAATGTTAAGGCATTCAAGGAAAACGGCAAGATATATCTTACAAGCGAAATAGGCTATGTTGAAATAGGCAAAAATATAAAGATTCTTGAAGCACCCGGTGAAGCTATGCCTGAACTTGTTTACGGCGGATTCTATTCTGCAGAAGAAGCATTCACCGGCACAGAATACCCTTACGAAGGTATTGCAATATGCTTTGGTGAAGACGACGAAGTGCTTGTTTTCGGCCTTTGCAACGATGCTGTAGGCTACATAGTTCCCGATAACGATTACAGCTCTTCAGGTGCTGAAGGTCACTACGAAGAAACAGTTTCAACAGGTTCAAAAAGCGGTACTGCTTTCTCAGAAGCATTCTTTGACCTGCTTGACGTGTGGGGGTAATCAAAAATGGAATTTCTTCGTTTTTTGAAACTCCCCAATCTTATGAGAGGGATAATTTCAGGTTTACTTTCCCTGATAATCCTTTTTGTTCCCGTTTCAATTTATACAAATATTGAAGATACGTCTGAATATATGCTTACAGGCGATGAAACATTTTCATATAACGGTAAAAAATGGACTGTAGGCTTTGCAAAAGAAGTTCTCACTCCCGATGATATAAATGAAGAAACATACTATATCGCCGGCTATAACACAAACAATCCTGCAAAGTCTGTGCTTGATGATATGTATGCCAAAGCCACATATCTTGACGATAATTCAGGCAGAGGCGGCGTTATTATCTGCGCAATCGACTGCGTGGGAATCAGCCGCAAGGATATTAATGACATCAGAAAAATCGTTATCGAAAGCGGTAAAATCCCCGATATCAAATCAATCAACATCTGCGCAACGCATACTCATTCTGCTATTGATACACAAGGACTGTGGGGCAAAAACTTCCTCTCTGACGGTAAAAACTTGGAATTCATGAACAGTCTTAAAGAAAAAACTGCAAAAGCAATTATTTCAGCATACGAAGCGAGAAAAGACGGTGCCCTTTATTTCGGCACAGCAGAAACAGAAAATCTTCTGATTGACACAAGAGCACCAATAGAATTTGATTCAAACTTAACAAGAATCCGCTTTGACCCTGCAGACGGCAGTGACGACACATATATTGTGAATGTTGCTTGCCACGCTGAATGTCTTGGTGCAAGAACAACCGTTGTCAGCGCTGATTTCCCCGCATATATGGAAAAAGAAATCGTTGAGCAGACCGGCGGTGCAAATGTGGTTTTCATAAACGGTGCTATCGGCGGACTTATCACCTGCGAAAAGCTTGACGATGTTCTGCGTAACTTTGAACTTGGCCTTGAATATGTCAAGGAATTCGGCAAAGACATGGGCGAACTTGTTATGAGTGTAAACAATGAAATCGCTCTCCAACCTGCAATCAACGTTAAAACAAAAGCAATAGAAATAAAATGCGATAACATTGCTTTGATGCTTGTCCGTTTCCTCGGCGTACTCAACAACGATATCTCAAGAGATGAAAACAAAAATATTTCAATTATATCAGAAGTTTCATATATGGAGCTTGGCAACAAGCAGATAGGAATTTATATGATTCCCGGTGAACTTTCACCCGAACTTGAAAGCGGAAAATTCCTTTCTGCAGAAGAATCGGCAAACGGCACAGAAGCCGATTATAAATCACTTTCAGAAATGTCGCAGTGTAAACATAATTTCGTAATCGGACTTTGCAACGATGAACTCGGCTATATCATTCCCGAAAACGATTTTTATCTTCATGAATGGTTCCCCTATTTCAACAACTCAGTTGATGAATCAGGCAGAAAACATTATGAAGAAACAAATTCACTGGGTCCGCAGGCAGCAGGAACAATTCTTGATGCTATGGATGAGCTGATAAGTTCAGTTGAATAATAAACACTTATAAACGATATAAAAAAGTCTATGAGATTTTGTCTCATAGACTTTTTGTTATTGTATAGATTTTTCAACCTTTGGGAATAATCAATCATTGATTACCCATTCGTCGCGGAGAATCTGATATTATGCCCAGGGGTTTGCACTTTCAGGCTGACGGATATCAGAAAGAATAAACTGATCCCAGAGATACCATTTGCCGTCTTTTGCATGGCGCAGCTGAACACTTCGCGGACTGTCAGCACCGCCTGATTTCATATAAAGCGTTGCGTAACCATCGTTCTGATAAGAATACGGACTTTCGCTTACAACAATTCTGTAAGGCTCTGTGGGGGTATAATCATTATCGGGTATTGAGCCTTCAAAATATGAACGCGGTACGTAATCTTTATCGCGGAATCTGTCTGCAATAAATGACTTTTCCATATTGCTCAAAGGTCTCGGTCCTCTGAGAAAATCAAGCATCTGCAGAGAAAGTTCTTTATTCTGCGGATAATAGCAGAAAGCAAGAACTGTCATTGCTGCAGTTTCAAAAGGAGTTGACATTGCAGCCTGAGGTAAAGCTTTGAATTCTTCAAGAGATGTGGGCAATGCAGAAAAAATAATCTCTTCTTTTTTGTTACCTGCATTGCTTACTGCAGAAGAAGCTTTGTTTATACCCTGTGTTACTGCAGAATTTACAGTTTTCTTCACTGCGTTTTCTGCTTTGCTTTTAAACATATCAAAAAGTGCCATTTTAATTCCCCTTCCATCAGAATTTTGCGCCTGAGCCGTTGTGAGTTCTGCCTGATGAGCTTGTATGAGTTGAACTATCGTTATCCTGAGCCTTTGGCTGAACATCTGTACGAGTGTAAAGGAAAACATCATTTCTGCCTGTAACATTCATACTGCCCTGACGGGTGTAAACTTTCGCATTCTTCTGAGGAACAACTGTCTTGTTCTTTGCTGTCATTGAGCCCGTGATGATAAGACCGATAACTGCACCTACAAGTGTAAGCACGAAGAACCAGATTACGGAAATTCCCGGCTTGAGCTGTGTTTCTGCTCGATCAAGGTACGTTGTGAAAGCCCCTTCGTAATCTTCTGCTGTCAGTAAAGGTATCATATCAGTAATTATACCTTCTCTGATTCCCTCAAAGAAAACCTCTGAGCCTCTGCCGTGAGTTGTTATCCGGATTTCCCTTTCGCCCTCTTCACCGGGTTTATAGACAACAAGCACACCGTCGTCGTTTTCACCCCAGCCGTAGCCGTTATAATCATAGAAATCGTCAGCGTAAGCTTCACTTGTCTTACCTTCAAAATCATTTACAGTTACAATAGCAACTTCCATTTCGTATTCACTTACAAACATATCGCATCTTTCAAGAAGTGCCTTTTCTGCATCATCAGGAATAATATCCGCATTATCAACAACAAGAGGAAGCTTTCTGTCAACAGGTACAAATTTTGTTGTATCTTCTTCAGGCTTGTTTTCATTTTTCTCTGTAACTGATTCTGTAGATGAATTGTTATTATCGGGTATATTTACGCCCTCAACATAGCTTTCTGCCGTTTCGAAATATGCATAAATACCGTCAAAATATGACTCAGATTTGTCATACGAAGTCAGCATATCATCAACAACAGCTCCAGTAAAAAGGTCCTGAGCTTCATCTGTTACATACCAAAAATACTTTTCATCCGTTGTGTTATGTACAACGCAGATACCCATATCATTATCAGTATTCGTGTCATATGCCATGTACGCAAATTCATCGTTACTCATATCTTCCTGGCCTGTAATGGAAAACATAACAGTAACACCTGTATAGCTTTCGATATATGACGCATAATCATTGATTTCGGAAATCTCCGAAGAAGTAAGATGATTATCGGGGTCATAAACATATGTTTCTGTATAGGCGGATGCAGAAAGCACTATTGAAAAACAGATTATAAAGGCAACAAGAATTGCAAAAATCTTTTTAGTCATAACTTTCCGCACCTCCTTAAAGTGATGAAATAATTGCGGCAATAATGTAGATAAGAGCACCTGCTGCAAGACCGCCAAGTCCGCCGATAAGCTTCGCTTTCTTATCTTCAGTAGGAATATTGCCTACAATTTTTCCCGTCTGTCCGTTCACTGCAAAAGTGTGTATCTTGTCCTGCCACTTTACATTAAGAATCCATACAGGATAAAGTGCGTACTTATAAAACCCGTTTGCAATATTCATATTTGCAAATGATGAAGTAACTGTATCATAGCCCTGAACAGTATCTTCAAAAGCATCACAGGCACTCTGCCTGATTCTTTCGTTAGCTCTCGACATACTCTGATTGACATCAACATCATACTTATCTGCAAGATAACCTGCAAGATATGCAGGGTTGAACGGCACCGCATCCTTAAGGTCGAATGGCTCAACAGATTCCATTAGGTCATCGGGCATTTTTGTGGAGCCGTCAACGGGAACATTGTCAAACCCGATGCTACCGCTTCTGTAAACATTGAAGGTAGATTTTTCTGTGTAGTTGTTTTTGCTGTCAGACCAGCGTCTGATTTTTTCGGCAGTATATGATGCTTCAACAACCGCATCGCAACTATAAAGCCAATGAGGCACATAAATGCCTTTGATTTCCTCAAGTTTATTATCGCTCAGGAATGCTTTCGGAACAAATTTCTTACCTTTAAAATGCTTTTTAAGAGCTTCTTTTGCCGCTTTTTTATCAACCTTGAAAGGAATAACAAGGTCAGGCTTCAGTTCACCTGAGAACTGCCCTTTCATAACAACCTGATTTCCGCAGTAAGGACAGGTTGTAGCTCCTGTTGTTGCATCTGCAACTATTTCACCTGCACAGGAATTGCAGACATAAACATTCATTCCGTCTGTTTCTCCTGCTTCCCACTGAGAATTCTGAGAATTCCAGTTTATATCCTGCACAGAGTTTGATTTGAATTCTTCTGCCTGCTGCATTGCTGCAATATCAAATTCAGTGTCACAAAAAGGACATTTGAGACGCTGTGAGTTTGCATCAAATTCAACTGCACCGCCGCAATTAGGACACTTCTGTTCAAGAATTGCTGACAAAGTCATCATCTCCTTGTTTTTGTATTATTATAAATCGCCATAAGGTTTGATTTTATTGAGTTTTTCCGTCATCTGAAGAATCGGATTGTTCAACTACATCCGAAGACTCATACACCATACCGTTTTTATCAGGCACATAGAATTTCGTTTTGTAATACCATATACCTGCTACAATGGCAATAAGAAAAACGCCTGCGATAACTGCAATTATTATCACTTTTATTTTAACGTTCATTATGACAATCCTTTACAAATCAACCTTACATTTTTGCACCGCATGATATGCAGAAAGCACCGCCTTCATGTGGCTCACCACAGTAAGGACATACTGATGCCTGAGCCTGAGGCTGGGGCTGTGCAGGCTGATTATAACCATTGTTCATTGTTTGCTGATTGTAACCGTTATTCATAGGCTGATTATAACCGTTGTTCATAGGCTGCTGAGCATAGCCATTATTTATGGGCTGATTATAACCATTGTTCATGGGTTGCTGAGCATAACCGTTATTCATAGGCTGATTATAACCATTATTCATCGGCTGACCGTAACCGTTGTTCATAGGCTGCTGAGCATAAGCGCCCTGTTGCTGTGCATAGGGGTTAGGCTGTGCATAACCGCCCTGCTGTACAAAACCGCCTGCAGGAGCATAGCCCTGATTCATAGGCATACCCTGATTCATAGGCATTCCGTTATTCATTCCCATGTTGGGCATTACACCTCTGCCGGGAGTAAGTGTATTGATGATTTCCATAGCCATCTGCTGATACTTGTTGTATTCCATTGTGCCCATTCCCTCAACACGGTAGTTGTTGAGTTGAACTTCAAAATCATCAAAATAGGGGTTATTTACATTAAATTCAAGAGTAAAATCATAGTAGTAATTATATCTTGGGGGATTATAGCTTACTTCCTCTCCGTCTTTGCCCTGAGTATAGATTTCATCTTTATCCTCATCAATATTAAGATTGCAGCTTGTAATTGATGAAAGAGGCATAACATCGGGATTTTCGTCATCCCAGTTGTTAGGACTATAAGAAGAAACAACAAAATTTCCGTTTACTGTGTCAACATAGATTTTTTTGCTGTCACCGAATGTGAGATTAGGTCTGAAGGATGCGAGAACTTGTTTATTCTGTTCTCTGTAAGCAAGCTGTTGTTTGATTTCTTCAATTGTTGAGCTTCTTCTGTCGCTGAAGAAGGGGGAAAGCTTCTTTGCGCAATCCTTACACATATTGCCGTCTTCAAGCTTTCTGTTGCCGAGAAGTCCTATTTTATCTCCGCAGATGTCACAAAATTTCTTATCAAAAAGTCCCATAATAAAATTCTCCTTTGATTTATATTTTAGTTTTTTGTCGGTTAATTATTTTGCATCGCTTTCATCGAAAATGTCTCCGCATTCAGGACAGAATTTCGGAGGATTGTGGGGATCTTCAGGCTTCCAGCCACATTTATCACACTGATAGAGAGGTGCACCTGCAGGTTTCTTTGAACCACAGTTGGGGCAGAATTTACCTTTGTTCACTGCACCGCATGAGCAGGTCCAGCCTTCTGTCTCTGCAGGCTTGGGTGAACCGCATTCGGGACAGAATTTTCCGGTTGCCGTTGCACCGCATGAACATTTCCAGCCGTTCTGTGCAGGCTGAGGTTCAGGTTTCTTTGCACCACATTCAGGACAGAATTTACCCATTGCTGTAGCACCGCAAGCACATTTCCATGAATCTGCAGAAGGTGCCTGAGTCTGTGCAGGTTGTGCGGGTGCCGGTGCAGGCTGCTGTGCCTGCTGCTGACCCATTGCGAAAAGATTCTGAGCATTCATACCGCCTGACTGCTGTGCAAAGCCCATTCCCATAAAGCCTGTCATTGCTCCGGCTTGGTTGTTTGCTGCATCCTGCATTGCCTGTGCCTGTGCACCAACAAGGTGTGCACCTGCCATTGTGGGATTACGGAAAACTGCGTTTCTCTGCAGCTCTTTTATCATTTCTTCGTCTTCTTTAGGTGCTGTTACAGAATTCACACCGAATGACCATACCTTGATACCGCGTAACTCAGTCCATTTCTGTGACAGAACCTCGTTGAGTGCATCAGCAAGCTCTACTGTGTGACCGGGAAGTGCGCTGTAACGGATGCCCATTGCAGAAATTTTTGCAAATGCAGGCTGAAGTGCTGTCATAAGCTCACTTTTCAGCTGAGAATCAATTTCTTCTCTCGGGTATTCATCACTTACATTACCGCATACATTTGTGTAGAATTTGAGGGGGTCAACGATTTTGTAAGAATATTCACCGTTACAACGGATTGCAATATCAATATCAAGACCGATGTTCTGGTCAACAACTCTGAATGGCACGGGATTGATTGTGCCGTATTTGTTGCCCATAATTTCCTTTGTATTGAAATAGTAAACTCTCTGGTCTTTACCGGTATCTCCGCCGAAAGTAAATCTCTTACCTATTGCTTTGAAAGTTTCTTTGATTGAATCACCGAGGCTACCTGAGAAAATACTTGGCTCTGTTGATGTATCATATGTAAATTCACCCGGTTCTGCACATACTTCAACGACCTTACCCTGCTCAACGATAATCATACACTGACCGTCTGCAACGGCAATGCCTGAACCGTTTGAAATTACGTTGTCGCTGCCTTTTGTGTTTGAAGAACGTCCGCCTACACGCTTCTGTCCTTTGACCATAAGCACATCGTTTTCAATTGCTTCGCAGTAGAAAAACTCTTTCCACTGGTCAGCGAGAACTCCGCCCAGTGCTCCCAATCCTGCTTTAATAAGTCCCATATCAAATTTCTCCTTTCAGAAATTTATTTTTGTTTTTCATCCTGTCGGATGCAGTTAACATAAATTGTGATGCGTAACACCAAACTCGTCGATTCCCTTGTTACGGAATATGATATATTTATATTAACTATATTAATTTTACTGCTCAGTAAAAACTAAAAAAAGTAGCCTTTCAGGCTACTTTCAGAAAGCGAGGGCTAATAAGGGCTACTTTTAGGGCTACCATGTCAAAAAATACCTTTTTGTATTGTTACTGTTGCACAAATATAAATTTTCCCAGTTTGACAAGAAAACTTATATATGATATATTTATATTGTTAATTATTTAATGAAAGGAGTAGTAACATGATTTCCCTTTACGGCATTACATTTGCAGTTTCCGTGTTAATGATTGCTGTCTGTTTTTTCGTTGATAAAAAACATGATAAATGGCTTTTACTCCTTTTTTCCTCTGTAGCAGTATGCGATTCCGGTTATCTGCTGCTGTCAGTTTCTAAAACGCTTGAGGATGCTTTATGGGCAAACAGAGTAGCCTATCTCGGTAATGTTTTTCTCCCCTTTTTCTTATTTATGATGATAACAAATCTTTCAAGACTGAAAATCCCGAAGCATCTGCCCGCGGTTTTAACAGTTATAAACACAGCTATGCTTTTAGTCGCATGCAGTGCCGGAATACTACCCATTTATTACAAAGATGTTTCACTTACTTTTGTAGACGGAGTTGCTGTTCTTGTAAAAGAACACGGTCCTCTGCACAACGTTTATAAAATCTATCTGTTTGCATATTTTGCGGCAATGGTCGGCATAATCATTTACACTATGATAAAAAAGACTGATGCTCCAATCAAGCATTCGATGTTTCTCGCCTTTGTAGTTATCGGAAATATTGCAATCTGGCTCGTAGAAAACATCATTCATGCAGGCTTTGAATTTCTCGCAATTTCTTACATAGTTACAGAAGGTCTTATACTTCTTCTGTACGGAATTCTGCAGGATTACGAAAAGACTGAATCAACCGAGCCTGAAAAAGTTCAGGAAATACACACTGCACCTACATCTTTTACAGATACACAAATCGACAATATTCTGAAAAATATCGACGGTATTTCAGAACGCGAAAAGGAAGTTCTTGTTTATCTTCTTAAAAATACAAAGAGAAAAGAAATTGCCGAGAATCTTTTCGTTACAGAAAGCACAATAAAAAAACACACATCAAGCATCTATAAAAAATTAAAGGTTACTAACAGAAACGAACTTTTCGATGCAGTTTCAAAGCTCGTTTAAAAAATAACACCACTGAATTTCATCCGGGAAAATCAGTGGTGTCTTTCTTTTGATTTGGTGGGTGCGTAGATGGTAATATTATAACCAAAATAAAGACTGCTGTGGATTTTCGTGCCGGAGAAAATTCGCACTTCTTTTTCTATATTGATTACAACAGACATCAAATCATTTTTCAGTATTCAGACCATCAAATTTTATTATATACAAAACAAAGGCCCTCCTTATTCAAGGAGGGTCGGTATAGTTAACACAATTAAATTATTCAAACAGCAATTTATACAATGTAGGTCTGACATTAAATTCTTTCACTGCATTTTCAACTTCATTAAGTGCTTTCTGCTTTGTTGCTTTTGGCGTTGTATCGCGCAGAACAGCACGGATGAGAATATTTTTGGGAGTATGCGCAAAATCGATAAACTCAAGAAGCTGTGTTTTATATCCGCAATATTCAAGAAGATTTCCGCGGACAGAATCAGTAAGCAAAGCCGAGAAACGCTCCTGAATTATTCCGTAGCGTGTAAGAATTGACAGGTTGTCCGTTTCCATCTGCCCGTTGAGTTCATGCTGACAGCAAGGAACAGAAAAAATCATCTTTGCTTTCCAGTTTACGGCATTGTAAAGTGCATAATCAGTTGCAGTATCGCAAGCATGCAAAGTCAATACCATATCAACGTCAAAGGGGCTCTTGTACCCGTTTATATCACCAAGTTCAAAGCGCAGATTTTTGTATCCGTATTTTTGGGCGGCTTTATTGCATTTTTCAATTACATCCTTCTTTAAATCAAGGCCGATAATAGTTGTATCAATTGACTTGATTTCAGTAAGATAATAATAAACAATAAAAGTCAGGTAAGATTTTCCGCATCCGAAATCAATAATATTAAGCTTTTTATAATCATATCGGCGCACAGAATCATCTATCATTTCAATAAGACGGTTAATCTGCTTATATTTATCGTACATTGACTGCACGACTTTACCCTCTTTTGTGAAAATACCCATATCAACAAGAGGTTCAATCACCTTGCCTTCTTCAAGCAGATACTGCTTCTTCCTGTTGTGTTCAGAATGATTATTTGCAGTATTAGCAGAAGATATGTTCTTTTCCTTATAGAAAATTTTATCTTTTTTTGAAATGGTCAGGAAAATTTCTTTTTCATCACTCCATGCATTAATCTGCTGAAAAAGAGAATCTGTAAGCTCAAAAATGCGTTCTGCAATCATGTTGCTCTTTACATTTTCGTGAAACACCTGTTTTTCGGTATATTTCGCAATCTGGTAAAAATCCTTCATCAGAACTACTGTGATTTTTTTGAATTCTGACTGTTTATTTTTAGGTTTGCTGATAACAGCTTTATTGACAGTTGCAGAAAACATTCTGTCGATATAATTCTTAAGTTCAGACATAATTTATTCTGTCTCCTTAAGGCATTATTTGCCTCCGAATTTTTTCTTCATACGAAGTTCTTTTGAAAGAATACGTTTTCTCAAACGCAATGAAGACGGTGTGATTTCAAGCAATTCATCATCGCTTATGAATTCCATACATTGTTCAAGGCTCAACACTGAATGAGGAACCAGTCTCAGTGCATCATCAGAACCTGCTGCACGTGTGTTTGTCATCTGCTTTTTCTTGCAAACGTTACATACGATATCTTCATCCTTTGCACATTCGCCCACAATCATGCCCTCATAGACATCAACACCCGGGCCTACAAAAAGTCTGCCTCTGTCCTGAGTATTGAAAAGTCCGTAACCTGTAGTTTCGCCTGTTTCGTGAACAACGATTGAACCGCGTTCACGCATTTTTATATCACCTGCATAAGGCACATAGCCTTCAAAAAGCTGATTCATAATACCGTTACCGTTTGTATCTGTCATGAATTCAGAACGGTAACCGATAAGTCCGCGTGACGGAATTTTAAATTCAAGGTGGCTCATTCCGCCGTCACGTGTACCCATATTTTCAAGTTCGCCTTTACGTGAGCCTAATTTTTCAATAACCGCACCAACGTAATTTTCAGGCACTTCAACAATAAGAAGTTCAACGGGTTCCATCATAACACCGTCTTCTTCTTTCATAATAACTTTCGGACGTGAAACCTGGAATTCATACCCTTCACGGCGCATAGTTTCAATAAGAATTGAAAGATGAAGCTCGCCTCTGCCCGAAACCTTGAATGTATCGGTTGTTTCAGTATCTTCAACGCGCATGCTGACATTTGTTTCAACTTCCTTGTAAAGTCTGTCGCGAAGATTTCGTGAAGTTACAAATTTACCTTCCCTGCCTGCAAAGGGGCTATCGTTAACAATGAAGTTCATTGAAATTGTCGGCTCGTCAATTTTGATGAAAGGCAATGGCTCAACACATGTGGGTGCACAGATTGTTTCACCGATATTAAGCCCCTCAATGCCTGAAACGCAGATAAGGTCGCCCATTGAAGCAGTTTCAACTTCAACTCTTTTAAGGCCTTCAAACTGATAAAGACGGGCAATTTTTACATTCTGTGTTGTTCCGTCAGCCTTGCAGAGCACAAAGTTTCCGCCTTTTTTGATTGTACCTCTTTCAACGCGTCCGATGCCGATTCTGCCGATATAATCATCGTAGTCAAGGCTTGAGAAAAGCACCTGTGTTGGTCCATTGATATCGCCCTCGGGACATTCGATATTTTCAAGAATTGAATCAAGAAGCGGTCTCATATCTCCCTCGCGTACAGAGCTGTCAAGAGAAGAATATCCCTCTCTTGCAGAAGCATAAACCACGGGGAACTCAAGCTGATCTTCATTTGCACCGAGTTCAATGAAAAGATCAAGCACTTCGTCAATAACCTCTTCAGGTCTTGCACCGGGACGGTCAATTTTATTTACAACAACAACAACCTTCTTTTCAAGGCCCAATGCTTTTTTCAGAACAAATCTTGTCTGGGGCATGCATCCTTCAAATGCATCAACAAGCAGAAGCACACCGTCAACCATCATAAGTATTCGCTCAACTTCACCGCCGAAATCAGCATGTCCGGGAGTGTCAACGATATTGATTTTTGTGTCCTTGTAATGAATTGATGTGTTTTTTGACAGAATTGTGATACCTCTCTCTCTTTCAAGGTCGTTTGAGTCCATCACTCTGTCCTGCACCTGCTCGTTTGTACGGAAAATACCGCTCTGTTTGAGCATCTCGTCAACAAGTGTTGTTTTACCATGGTCAACGTGTGCGATAATAGCTACATTTCTTATGTCATTTCTTTTATCCAAGTTTTTCACCTTCATAGACAATTTTACAAATTAATATTATACTACTTTTACGCCTTATTTACAAGTGTTTTATTAAAATCCGCAAACAAAAATCAGGTGGCATTTATACACCACCTGAATAATTTTTTGTCATCACAATCAGCTTACACAGAAATGTGAATTATAAACAGCAGGCAAAGAGCTGACACCCTGCTGAAGCTCTTCTGTTTTTCCGTCTGCATAAATAAACAAATTGTTATCTTTAACAAACATAATGCTGCCGTTATCCGCAAACTGATATTGAGAAACATTTTCTGCAACGACCTGACTCTTTTCTCCATCGAATAAGTTAAGTGTTCCCGTTTTTGTCAATGTATTCCATCCGGTAAAGAAACAGGCTTGGTTCGGTTCTTCATAATAACAGACTCTGTACGCATCCACACCCTGTGCAACAAGCTGTTTATTTATATAAAGGTCGCCTGTTCTGCATTGTTCTTCATTTGCTGCTGTCACGTTGTAAGAACCGGGCTGAAGATTCTTATAATACACTAAAGTTTCATCAGTATATATGCTTACCTCATTGCTTTTCGCAACAGAGCTTTCATACAACTCAGATTCTTCAATTTCACCGTCTTCAATAACTATTCTGTAAACAGCACTTAAACCTGTTGCACGGAAACAGATTTCAATCATAAAAGCTCCGTCCTCGGCAACTTTCAGTTCCTGATAATAGCTGTCGCTGTTCAGGGCCGGTAACACATCGCTGATATCAATTACGTTATCCTCAATTGCAAGGTATGTTCTTGATGCATTATCGCAGAAAATCGCCGCGGGCTCAGTCTGACATACGATTTTTGACACAAAATATTCCTGAAGAATTGTTTCCGAGTAGCCGTCATAATAACACAAGGCATTCTTGATGGATGATGTTTCTTTATCTTCAATATATTTTGTGTAATAACCCTCACCGGATTCACAGAATACATTGCCTTCAGCAAAATCATCAGAAGAAACTCTGCTTGAAATCTGTTCAGGTGACATACCTACTGTCTTTTTGTAAACTGACACAGTTGATTGCAGCTGATTGTATTCAGTTTTATAAAAGATACAGCTTCCCTCTTCTTCTGCAATCATAAAATCCGCAATATTATCTGCAATTGTTTCTGCAGGTTTGCCCGCTTCTTTGTAATAAAGGGTGTTGTTATATGATTTATAGTAAAAAGCCTCGTTTTCAGGCAAAAATTCATAATCAGCAACACTTGAAGAAATCTCCACACTATCTGACAAATCGCTGAAATACAAAGTATTGTTCACACCTGCAAGATATGAAACCGAATCAGAATGCTTATCTTCAAGAATTCTGAATTCACTTACTTTTTCAGCAATTTTCTGATGTTCATCCTGACTTCTGTCACTCTGAACGCAGTACAGCGTGCCGTACAGCTTGCCGTTGAGCATTTCGGTATCATCAAGGTAAAACACCTTTTTGCCGTTTTCAGAAACTTTAACATACTTATCCATATTGTCAGAGTACTGAATAATATCCAAAAAATTATCTGCAAGGCAGGCAATTTCACCTTTGGGATAAACTGCCATATATAATTTATTGTCTTTTATATAAAGTGCAATATCATTGCTTTCCTCAACATTATCAATTGGCTGGAAGTCAGTTGTACTTTCTTCCTCAGGAGGTTTTTCCTCTTCTGATTTATTATTTATCGCATAAGCAATTACAATTGCAGCACCTACAACCACAACTAAAACTACTGTTAAAATCGCAATCATTTTTTTACTCAATACAAATGATTTTTCTCCCATTATATTTCTCCTTTCATTTTGACCCTAAAAATATTATCATGAAAAAAGGCGTATGTCAATTCATAAATTATTAATTTTTTATGTTGTTATCAAGGGATTGCGTTTTACTCATTGACTTTTTTTGCTTTCTAATATATATTAAACTTAAAGTATTTTTTCGGGAGGCTTTTGTATGTGGCAAGTTATCAGAATTGTTGTTGCATTGTTCGTAGCTATTGAAACACTATTTTCAGGCACTTTCAGCGGCATTGCGGCAAAACCGATTGAAATATCCGAACCGATTACGGGTGAATTCACTCAGTATGTAAACCCCTTTACAGGCACAGGCGGTACTCCGTGGACCTGCGGAATGGTAAGCCCTGCAGCCTGCGCTCCTTTCGGTGCAGTAAGGCTCGGTGCTGACACATCCTTTATCGGCGGCGCTTACATAGTAAAAACAAATACATCAGGTTACTATTACGAGCATGGTCACATTATGGGATTCAGCCACTCAAGGCTTTCAGGCACAGGTGCTGAAGATTACGCAATTTTCAGAATTACACCCACCGTCGGCAATAAAAAAGCAGGCATAATCCCCTACTCACACGCAAATGAAGTTGCTGCACCCGGTTATTATGCAGTTTATCTCAGAAGCCTGGGCTGCCTTGCCGAAATGACTGCCGACCAGCACACAGGTGTTCACAGATATACCTTCAATCACTCAGAGGATGCACGTCTTTCTCTTGATGTTACAAGCGCATTCAACAACAGACATGCAAACAAAGGCTTTGCAGAATATAACGCAGAAACGGGCATTATCACAGGCGGTGCTGAATTGCACGCTGCTTTTTCTGACAGATATGACGGTCTGCCCTGCTATTTTGCACTTGAAGCTGACAAAGAAATCAAAGAATGCAAAATCACAGGTGATGAAAACGACCTTAAGGTTGACATCAACTTCGGCTCTCTCAAAAACGAAAGCGTTGAAGTTAAAGTGGGTATCAGCTTTGTAAGTGTTGAAAATGCACTCGAGAATCTGCAGAAAGAAACTGAAGGTCTTGATTTTGACGGTGTACAGCAGAAAACCGTTGATGAATGGGACAAACACCTTTCACAGGTTAAAATTGAAAGCACAGACGAAGAAATCAAAAAAACTTTCTATACGGCACTTTACCACGCAATGATAATGCCTACAAATTTCACAGACTTAAACGGTGAATATTTAGGCTTTGACAAGCAGGTACACACCGCTGACGGATATACATACAGAAGTGATATGTCTTTGTGGGATACTTGCAGAAACACTCATTCACTTTACACACTTATTGAAGAAGATATACAGTATGATTGCCTTCACAGCCTTGTTGAAATGGCAAAAGCAGGAGGTGCTCTTCCCCGTTGGCCTATGGGCGCAGGTTATGCAGGCTCAATGATGGGTGACCCTGCAAACATCGTGATTACAGAAAGTTATCTGAAAGGCTTTACCGATTTTGATGTTGAAACAGCATATGAATATATGAAAAAATCTTCAGAAGTAAAAGACACTAAAGTCGGCAGAGATTACGTAAACGAATATAACCAATACGGTTACGTACCTAACGATATTTCAAAGGGCGATGAATCAGTAAGCCGTACACTTGAATATTCATGGGAAGACGGTGCAATTGCAACTTTGGCAAAAGCATTGGGCAAAAAAGATGATGCTGAAAAATATACTGCAAAATCAATGTATTATAAAAACACATTCAACCCCGAAACAAAATATTTCCAGGCAAGAAATTCTGACGGTTCATTTGAAAGCCACTTTAACCCTTACATCACAACATTCTATGATGCAATTATGATAAAAAAATATGCCGACTGTTACTGTGAAGGCAGCGCAAGGCAGTGGAGATGGAGTGCTCTGCAGGATATAGACGGAATGATTGAACTTTTCGGCTCAAAGGAATATTTCGTTTCCGAGCTTGAAGATTTTATGGAAGATGCAGCTCCCTCACGTGCATTTTTAGACCCGGGTCACGGATACTGGATTGGTAACCAGCACGATATCCACACTCCTTACCTTTTTGCAAACGCAGGCAGAAAAGACTTAACACAGAAATGGGTACGCTGGACACTTAAAGAACGTTTCAGCTCTGATATAAACGGTCTTGACGGCAACGATGACGGTGGTACGCTCAGCGCATGGTATGTATTCTCCGCAATGGGATTTTACCCCCTTGCAGGTACTGATAAATACTGGATCGGTTCGCCGAATATTGATAAAGCGGAAGTTAAGCTTGCAAACGGCAACACTCTTAAAATCACCGCAAACAACCAGTCAGATAAAAATATCTACGTTAAAAAGGTAACATTGAACGGCAACGTTCTTGACGGCACATATATTACTCATGAAGAACTTATGAAAGGAGGAGAACTCGTTTTCACAATGAGTTCAGAATCTTAATATGCAGTACATCAAAGCGATTTTTTGTTTAATTGAAGTTTTGTTTTACAGTATCGGAATTTTTCCTGCTGATATGAACATCAGCTATGGCGGAGAAAAACACGTTGCCCCCGAAATAAAAACAGAAATGTTTATTGTAAAAGACGGCAAGTCTGATTTTGCTATTGTAACCGAAGACAATCCTGATGAATGCATTGTAACTGCAACAGAAGAATTGCAGACTTATATTAAAAAAATGTCAGGTGCAGAGATTGAAATCAAGAAAGAAACTGAAGTAACAGCAGAAGATAAAATGATTATTGTAGGCGAAACCGAAATCGGTCAGTCTATAAAAGAATTCAATGCAAGCGAAATCAAAGAAGACGGATTCAGACTTTATTCAAACGGAACACAGCTTATAATTTTTGGCGAAGACAGCAGAGGCACACTTTACGGTGCTTATTCTTTGCTTGAAGATTATTTCGGCGTACGTTGGTTTACTCCCAGGCTTGAAAAAGTTCCTGAAAGCAAAAACCTTGTTATCGATGCAAACATGGATGTGCTCAACGAGCCATCATTTGCAATCCGCAGAAACAGCCCTGCTTACGCTGACGATAAATACAGAGCAAGAAACAGAACTAACGTTTCTTTCTGGAATGAAGCAGAAGAATACGGCGGTGCACTTACATATGTTTTGTGGGACGTAACTCTTGACAGACTTGTGCCTGATGCACTTTTTGCAGAGCATCCCGAATATTTCGCTCAACTTCCTGACGGCACAAGAAGCACAGACCATGTGTGTCTTTCACACCCTGACGTTCTTCCTATTGCCATTGAAAACGCAAGAAAATATATGCGTGAATGCGAAAGAGAAACGTCAGACCATATTCACATCGGTCAGAAAGATAACTCAAATTACTGCCGCTGCGAAAACTGCCAGGCTCTTTATGAAAAATACGGAAGCATTTCTGCTCCCACACTTATTTTCACAAACAATTTTGCAGATGCACTTGATGAAGAATTTCCGGACTTCACTTTCACCTTCTACGCTTACGGTGAAACGGAAAGACCTCCCAAGGATCTGACCCTTAAATGCAACAAAAACGTTGTTCCTGTTCTTTGCGAACTTCATCACGCCTGCAGAAACCACACTCTCGGCACTTGCGGTGCAATTGACGACAACCAGATTGAAAGCGAATTTTTAAACATCTACGGCGATAACGAAGATTATATTGCACAGGATTTCAAAGACTGGACAGTTATAGCAGACAGAACTTATATTTACGATTACACAATCAACTTCCTTTTCAGTGCACAGTTTTTCTCAAACTTTGAAACAATGCAGTCCACAATGAAATATATGCACGACATCGGAATTACAGGTTATGTTTACAACTGCGGTGACGGCCATTATGCAGCATTCAACGACCTGAGAAACTATCTCCTCGCAAAACTTCAGTGGGATGTTGACGCAGACGTTGAATACCATATGATGGACTTTATGAATTTCTACTATGGTGAAGATGCAGCACCTTATATCAAGGAAATTCTCGACATTCAGACAGGACAGATTAAAGCAACGGCCCACTCATTTGACTTTGACTGGCATTATCAGTCAGGCTATTACACAATTCCCCAGATTGCAAAGCTTGATAATCTTTGGAAAAAAGCCTGCAATGCAGATATCACGGACGAGCAGAGATTCAGAGTTGAAACGGATTCGTTGAGTTGGGAATTCTTCAAAGCAAATCAGTTCCTCGGCGAATATTTCTTCCTTAATCCGCTGAGAATGCAGGCACAGGAAGAGCTTTACGATGAACTTATGGCTCACGGAATTACAAAAG
The DNA here is from genome assembly GCA_017935325.1 of Clostridia bacterium. Lineage (GTDB taxonomy): Bacteria > Bacillota > Clostridia > Oscillospirales > Acutalibacteraceae > SIG575. The sequence goes on along the minus strand of JAGBHV010000087.1, from coordinate 46,369 downwards.
TTTCTTCATTCTGGTCACTTCCTACAAATAAGGAAGATATAAACTTCATAAACAGACCAATAAATTGGGAATAAAAGAAGCAAAACCTGCAAGGAATTTTCTTGCAGGTTTATTTTTATTCTGCTATAATAAAACCATCATACAACGGAGTTGATGTTTATGAATAAAATTATTTCTATTATACTTTCTTTAATTACCGCTTTCGGTACTGCAATAGGAATCAACGTTGAAAGCATTTTCAATTCGTCTTTCATTGAAAACCTCAATGATTCTGACATTGCAAAAATCACTGACGATGCAGGATATGTGAAAGACACCATACTTTTATTATTTGAAGAAGATGCCGGTTTTCTTGAAAAATGCTCTGTTCTTTTGTCTGACGGTGGCGTGACTGCAGGGATTATTGAAGAACTCAATTTGTACATAATCAGAACTGACGGTAAAGATTTTGACGCAATCAACAACCTCTGCGATGAGCTTAACAAAAAAGATTCTGTTGCATTTGCCAGCTACTGCCCTGCTAAAAAGCTTGCAGAACAATACACTCCTGACGACCCTTTCAATGACGAAAACAACTATTGGAATTATGATTGGGACGATGAAAACCCTGAAGGCAACAACTGGCATATTGAAGCTACGGACACTCGCTCTGCATGGGGATATAAAGAATTATTCAGCCACATCAACATTGGTATTGTTGACGGAGGATTTGACACAGAGCATGAAGAACTCAAAGGCAAAATATCTTTTCCTACAGCACGTGAAAAAAGAAGAAACAGGCCTAACCACCACGGCACTCACGTTGCAGGGATTATTGCCGCAGAACAGGATAACGGCGTGGGAATAAGCGGAATATGCTCTGATTCAAGCCTTATATGCGTTGACTGGAGCCCGAGCAACGGTCAACTGTGGATTGCAGACCTTGCTGTTTTGCAGGCTTTGAGTCGTGTTGTAAAAGGCGGTGCAAAGGTAATCAATTTCTCTGTCGGCAACTCAGCTTCAATGGGCGATGAAAATTATAAGTACCCTGATTTTGTTCCGAATCTCGACGGCATACTCTACTCATATTCTATGGGTTCACTGCTTAACAAAGGATATGATTTTGTTGTTGTGCAGTCTGCAGGTAACGGCAACGGAGAAAGCCATGCAGTTGATGCTTCGCAGAACGGACTTTTCTGTTCAATATCAGAATCAAACGCTTTTCTTCCGTTTAAGAATGTGACGGTAAATGACGTGCTTGACAGAATTATCGTTGTGGGAAGTTCAGAGCTGACAGATAACGGCTACGTGCAATCATCTTCTTCAAATATCGGCGACAGAGTTGATATCTGTGCACCGGGCAGTGAAATTTTCAGCTGTACGAAAGATAACACTTATCTGCGCAAATCAGGCACATCCATGGCAGCCCCCGTTGTGACGGGTGTTGCATCCCTTGTCTGGTCAGTTAATCCGAATCTGACGGGTAAAGAAATCAAAGAAATTGTTTGTACAAATACAAAAGATATTGTTTCCCCTACAGAAGACAGACACTTTGAACACCTGAATTTCAAAGCTTATCCGATGGTAAATGCAAAGCTTGCAGTTGAAGCTGCACTCAGGCAGAAAGAAAACTTTCATGATGTTTCAATTGAAACAGACGGTAAAACGGAAGTAACTTTTATAAGCGAAAACGGCAAAGAATTTGTTTTCGAAACAAAATCCGACGGCACACTCAGCTGCGTGCTTGAAAGCGGAAATTATACAGTCAAAACAGAAAACAGCGAAAAAGAAATCACCGTAGGATAATGCAAATCAACATATAAAAGTAAAAAACAAGGCAAAAACCATCGATAACGCTATCGCGTATCGATGGTTTTTAATACATTATTGTGCCGTAAGTTTGCATTTCAAAGAAAAATTTCCTTGTGAAAGCTCCGCATTTATTTTAACTGATTTATCGTTTTAAAAGGAAGCCTTCTTACTCTGCAAGCAAGAATCCGTAAAGCACTTCACCCTGCAGGTAATTTACTTTTACAACGTAATAGTATTCTCCGCTTTCGGGGAATGTGATTGTGGGAGAATTGTTGCTGATTAAATATTTTTCATTAATAATCTGCGTTCTGTCGCTTTCGATTTCTGCACGCGGTGCCTGATAAATTTTATAATCCACAACGCTTCCCGTAGGCTGAAGCGTAACCTTTCCGCCCGTCTGCTCTCTTGTGAAAGTACAGAGACTTTCCACGTCAAGACAGAAATAACCGTCATATTCAGTGTGGGCAGTTTTACCGTTTTCGTCTGTAGCCGTCCAGGAATATGTGCCGTTTTTAGTAAGCGCATAAAAACCGACATTGTCGCCCTCTTCAACTTCAACACCTAAAATAGGTGCAACAGAAAGATGCTGCTCAACTTCAGTTATTTCTTCTTTTTTGTCAGAAGAACACGACATAAAAGCAAAACACATTGCGAAGCAAAGCAAAAGACAGATTATTTTTTTCATTTTTCTCACCCTTATTCAAGATACAGTGCTTTTAATTTTTCCTGCTTTTCTGCGTCAAGACCAAGACAAATCCTTGCATATTCGGAAACGGATGAATATTTCTCTTCAATCTCCGCAAAGAAAGCCAGAAGGAAATCCTTATTTGTGCTCAGAAATACTCCTGCATATTCAGTAACTCTCTTGTTTTTGGAAAGGACTGCTGCAAGGGTTTCGTATTTTTTATTATACTTTTCACCGAACTTCTGTGTCGCAAGATAATCGCGGATAATTGTTTTTCTGTCCACACCAAGCAAGGAAAGCAGAATTGCCGTTGCTGCACCTACCCTGTCTTTACCGGCACTGCAGTGAAAAAGAACAGAGCCTTCTTCGTTTTCAAGCAGAATTTCAAAAAATCTCTTGACATTTTCTATTGAGCTTTTTTCTGACACAAGAGCACGATACATTCCCTGCATATACTCATGTGGTGTCTGCTCCATTGATTTTATCATACTTACTGCAGATGATACAACACTTTTTTCTCTTGTAATACCTACTGTTGACTCATCAACAAACGGAACATGTTCAAAATCAACCTCATATATATCAGGGTCGGGTTTTCTTTCCATTTCAACATCTGTTCGCAAATCAACAATTTTCTTAAGCTTATATTCGTATTTTAAAGTATCAATATCACTTTTTGTAGCTTTTGCAAGCTCACCGCTTCTGATAAGACGGTGTTTTTTTACTTTTCTGCCGTCTGTTGTTTCAAGACCGCCCAGGTCTCGTGTATTATTTAATCCTTTAAGCGGGATTCTTCTGATAGTAAATTTCTTTTCTGACATCTTACTTCCTCTGAAAAAATTTTTATAAATTGTAACATACTTATACATTTTTTTCAAGTGTTAAAGTATTAATACTTTTTAAAAATGTTTAAAATTTACTAAAGAAGCTTTTTTCGCATTTTCAGCAATATTTTTTTCTCTTTTCTCGAAATCTGAACCTGGGATAAATTCAGTATTTCTGCAGTTTTAGATTGAGTAAGACCTTTATAATATCGCAGTTCAATTATTTTCCGTTCTTCATCTTCAAGAGAATCGATTGTCTGATGAAGTGCAAGCCTTTCGGATATTTTTTCCTCAGGTGCTTCAACTGGTATATCCAATTCACGCCCGGGGTTTTCATCATCACCTGTAAGCGACATTGCAGGCATTGCAGCCGTAAGCAATTGAGCAGTTTCTGCCGGACTTAAATTCAGGCGCTCTGCCAGCTGACCGATTGTAGGTTCAAAGCCTGTCTGCTCGGTCATTTTTTCTTTAACTTTCAACACTTCTCTTATTTTTTCTTTCATTGCACGCGAAACCTTTACTGTGCCTCCGTCACGGAAAATTCGCTTGATTTCTCCGAGAATTACCGGCACCGCGTACGTTGAGAAAGAAAAACCTCTGCTTTCATCAAATCCGTCAGCAGCTTTAATAAGCCCTACACAACCTGCCTGAAACAAATCATCATATTCAATTCCTCTGCCTCTGAATTTGTTCGCACACGAATGAACAAGGCCGATATTCCCTTCAATCATCTGACTTCTCGAAATTTCACTTACCATTTCGTCACAAATCTTCCGTTAATTTTCTTTTCAAGCGTTACACTTGTGCCTTTTCCCACAACAGAGTTCACTTTCACTTTATCCATAAAACTTTCCATAACTGCAAATCCGAGTCCTGATCTTTCCCCGCCCATTGTTGTAAAAAGCGGCTGCATTGCTTCTTCAATGTTTTCTATTCCGCAGCCCTTGTCCCTGATTTTTATTGTTACCTTTGCGTTTTCAAAAATAGAAACAGTTATGTAAATTTTCCCTTTACCCTCTTTATACCCGTGGACAATAGAGTTAGTTACAGCCTCACTTACCGCCGTTCTGATATCTCCTAATTCTTCAATAGTCGGGTCAAGCTGCGAAATAAATGACGCAACTGCGACACGTGCGAAGCTTTCGTTTACGGAACGGCTTTCAATTTCTAATTTCATTGTGTTTATAGCTTTCATTTTTAATCCTCCTTTATTGTTATTCTTCCGAGACGCTCAATACCTGACAATTTCACAACCTTTGCCATGTTGCGCGGAATGTTTATAACCTCAATTTTACCTGAACACGAGCTTATCAGCTTATATCTTCCCATTATCAGTCCTATTCCCGAGCTGTCCATAAATGTTACACCGCTGTAATCAAGACGCAGAACATCGGGCTTGTCCTGCAATATTGTTTTATCAATAGTTTCTCTTATTGACGGCGCAGTATGATGGTCTATTTCCCCATCGATAAACGCAGTTAAAACCCCACCTGAAAATTCAAGTTTCATCTTTTTACCTCCTTTTTAAAACAAAAAAATTCCTTACCATCATATGATAAGGAATTTCAGTTATATATTCTGCCGAAACGTGGCGAATAATTATTTTTATTTTTTAAGTGATATTGCTTCTTTTGCTTTTAATGCAATGTGTTCAGCATCAAGGCCGTAAACCTTAAGAAGTTCTGTTGCAGGACCTGACTGACCGAATTCATCATATACGCCATGTTTCACAACAGGTACGGGACAAGATTCTGTAACAACTTCACTTACTGCTGAGCCAAGACCGCCGATAACGCTGTGTTCTTCACTTGTTACTATGCAACCTGTTTTTTCAGCTGCTGCAATGATAATATCTTTGTCAATGGGTTTGATTGTGTGGATATTGACTACTGCTGCGCTGATGCCTTCTTTTTCAAGGTTTTCAGCAGCAATAAGTGCTTCATTAACCATAAGACCTGTTGCAATAATTGTAACATCTGTGCCGTCTTTAAGCTGAACGCCTTTACCGAGTTCAAATTTATAATTTTCATCGTAAATTCTGGGAGTTGCAAGTCTTCCGAAGCGAAGATAGAACGGTCCGTTATTTTCAGCTGCAGCAAAAACTGCTGCTCTTGCTTCAACATCATCTGCAGGATTTACAATAGTCATGCCGGGAATTGTTCTCATAAGTGCGATATCTTCACAGCACTGATGGCTGGCACCGTCTTCACCTACAGAGATACCTGCGTGAGTTGCACCTATTTTAACATTGAGACCGGGATAACCGATTGTATTTCTTACCTGCTCAAAAGCTCTTCCTGCTGCAAACATTGCAAAAGAGCTTGCAAATACTGTATAGCCTGTTGTTGCAAGACCGCCTGCAACACCTATCATATTGCTTTCTGCAATACCTGTATCAAAAAATCTTTCAGGGAAAGCTTTTTTGAACATACCGGTTTTTGTAGCTTCTGCAAGGTCGGCATCAAGAACAATAACTTTTTCATTAACTGCGCCGAGTTCTGCCAGAGAAGCACCGTAAGCTTCTCTTGTGGCTTTTTTAATTACATCTGCCATATTCTTACACCTCCAATTCTAAAAGCTCGGCATTAAGCTCTTTCATTGCCTGCTCGTATTCTTCAGCAGCCGGAGCTTTACCGTGCCATGAGCACTGGTCTTCCATAAAGCTTACACCCTTGCCTTTTACTGACTTTGCAATAATAGCTGTGGGTTTGCCTTTGAATTCTTTTGCTGATGCAAATGCAGCCTCAATTTCATCAAATGAATGTGCACAGATTTCAAGCACATTCCATCCGAAAGCTTTGAATTTTTCAGGAATCGGATAAGGAGAGTTAACCTGAGCAACTGTGCCGTCAATCTGAAGATTGTTGTTATCGATAACTGCAACAAGATTGTCAAGGCCTTTTGCGCTTGCATACATTGCAGCTTCCCATACCTGACCTTCCTGAATTTCACCGTCACCGAGAACTGTATAAACTCTGAAATCTTTTCCTGAAATTTTAGCGCCGAGAGCCATGCCTGCAGCAGTTGAAATACCCTGACCGAGAGAACCTGTGCTCATATCAACGCCGGGAGTTTTTCTCATACTCGGATGTCCCTGAAGCATTGAGCCTGTTTTTCTGAGAGTTTTAAGTTCTTCAACGGGGAAGAAACCTCTGTGTGCAAGGCAAGCATATAATGCAGGCGCTGTATGACCTTTTGAAAGTACAAAGCGGTCGCGGTTTTCATCCTGGGGATTTTTCGGATCAATTCTCATCTCGTTGAAATAGAGATAAGTCAAAATATCCGCAATTGAAAGTGAGCCGCCCGGATGACCGGACTTTGCGTTGAAAACTCCTTCAATTATTCCCATTCTGACCTTACACGCTTTGATTTTGAGTTGTTTTTTTGTTGCTGACTCCAAAATTAGCCACCTCCGTCAGTTTTTAGAAAGTTTGCCTAAAAATTCAGTAAAATATTCAGGTAACTCGCTTGTTATTTTTATTTTTTCCCCGCTTGCAGGATGTCTGAAGCCTATAACAGCCGCATGAAGGCATTGACCTTGAAGGTCTTTAATAACTTTCGACGGTCCGTAAACATCGTCGCCTGCAACAGGGTGACCTATATATTTCATATGCACTCTGATCTGATGGGTACGCCCGGTTTCAAGAATCAGCTTTACGTGCGTGAAATCTTTATATTCTTCTATTACTTCATAATGCGTTACGGCATTTTTTGAATTCTTATCCGTTACGCACATTTGCAAACGGTTGTTGGGATTTCGCCCGATGGGTGCATTTATTGTACCCTCTTTTTCTTTAAGATGCCCATAAACTACAGCCTGATACTCTCTGTCGAAAGAATGTGCTTTAATCTGCTCTGCAAGATTAAGATGCGCCATATCATTCTTTGCAACAATAAGCAAGCCGCTTGTATTTTTATCTATTCTGTGAACTATTCCGGGACGTGCAACGCCGTTTATGCCTGAAAGACTGTCGCCGCAATGATGCATCAGGGCATTTACAAGCGTTGAATCATAATTACCTGCTGCAGGATGAACTACCATTCCTTTAGGTTTATTTACAACCAGAAGGCAATTATCCTCATACCTGATATCAAGGGGGATATCCTGAGCAATAATATCAGGCTTTACAGGTTCTGTTGACTTTACCGCCACAACATCACCGAAAGAAACTTTTGTATTTTTACCTACAGGCTTAGAGTTGACAAGTATATCTGAATTTTCAATCAGTTTCTGAACATATGAACGTGTCAGAGATTCGCATTTAGCAGACACAAGCTTATCAATTCTCTGACCTGCATCCTCTTCATTCACGCTGAAAATAAACGCATCAACCATTTTCCTGACCTTTCTTTTTGCCCGATGAGTTTTTAAAGGTATCGATAAGCAGATAGATAATTATCATCCCTGCCCCTACGCATACAAGACAATCTGCAAAATTGAATATGGCAAAATCCATAAACAAAAGCTTGATATAATCCACAACATAGCCATGGAACAACTCACTGCCTCTGAAGACTCTGTCAACAAGGTTTCCGATTCCTCCGGAAAGCACAAGAATTGCACTTGCAATGAGAAGTTTATTTTTAATTTTTCCCGAAAGGAGATACACAAGACCTGCAAGTATTATTACTAAAGTGAAAACCGAAAGCCATTCTGTATGATTTTCAAGAATACTGAATGCTGCACCCGTGTTTTCCGTGTAATTGAATTCAATAATACCGGGAATAAAATCTGCACTTCCTACAGGCATCAGACGCTCTTCAACAACCATTTTTATCAGCTGGTCAGCGGCAACAAGTACCGCTATTAAAATTATTGACACAAGCTGTATCATTTTTGTCTGAGCCTCCGATATTAATCTTTGTTTTTGCCAAAAAGGTTTTTAAGGAAACTGAAGCCTTCGCTGTCGTCATCTTCATCAGGTTTACCGAAAACATCATCTGCTTCAGCTTCTTCTTCATCATCAATTTTAATGGTGAAGACTTCATTTTCATCAACATCTATATTATCAAAAAATTTAAAGCCTTTTTCTTCCTCTTCTTCAACAGATTCTGTCTGATTGAGGAAAAGCTCTTTATCTTTTTCGATTTTCACTGCGTCGTCATCTGAAAATGCGATATCAAATTTTCTCTGACGTTCAGTTCTTGTTATAGGAATACCGCCGTCATCATTTTCTTCCGAAAAGATATCGACATCATCTGAATCTGTTTTTTCAGCTTCCTCTTCGCGTTCACGGTTAATTTCTGCTAAATCTTCTGCAGTAAATCTGAAGCTTTCACTGTTGCCTGAATCTGAAAAAACATCTTCATATTCATCTTCGTCAGCATCTTCAGAAATCTCTTCTTCGGAAATTTCTTCAATTTCTGCTTCAATCTCTGCTTCTTTTTTTTCTATATCTTCGCTGATTTCTTTTTCTACTGTATCTTCAACTTCTTTTTCAATTGTTTCTATCTCTTCATCGTCAAGGTCAAAAGAGAAAACATCCTCTGCATTTTCCAGTGCATCGTCTTCATCATCAAAATCAAAAGCAAAAACGAAGCCGTCATCAGCTTTTTCGTCTTTTACTGCATATTCTCTGATAAGATCATCAGCGTCAAAATAATTGTCATCATTCTCAACGAAGGATTCAACAATATTCTTCACTTCTTCGCTGGATTCAACATTTTCACCGATTATCGCTTTGAAATCTTCTTCAAGCTTTTTGTCAAGCTTGAAGTCAGGCATCTGTTCAACAGTTTTTATCTGACGCTCATAAAGCACAACAAGCTCTTTCTTGAACTGATTTGATGTAGCCTTTATACTGTCAAGAAGTTCTTTTTCTTTTTCGATTTCAGCTCTGAGTGTTTCAGCATCTTTTAATGCGTTTGTTGTTGCACCGCTGATAATTGTTTCTGCTTCTCTTCTTGCACTTGAAACGATTCTTTCAGCTTTTTCCTGTGCTTCAAGAAGAATTGTTTCTGCTTCTTTCTCTGCATTTTCTTTAGTCTGCCTTGCCTGAGAAGTAGCTTTATCATACGCAATACGCATTTTGCCTTCAACTTCATCAACCATAACTTTGATTTTTGCGTTAGTGATTGAATCAACATTTCTGGCTCTTTCCTGAGCCTCTGCGATAATTCGCTTTGATTCTTTCCCTGCATCTTCCACCATTTTGTCAATAAAAGTCTGCGCATTCATAAGTGCTTTACGAACGCTTGTTTCTTCTTTTCTGTATTCATCAAGTTTAGTAGCAAGAATACTGAGCTTTTTTACAAGCTCACCGTTTTCTTTGAAAACCTGCTCGTAAGACTGAACAACCTGGTCGAAGAAATCATCAACTTCTTCTGACTTGTATGTGCCTCTGCCTGCCTGTTGAAACTGATAGCCTCTGATTTTGTTGGGAGTTAACATTGCCATTTCAAACCCCGCCCTTTCTCATATTCACACAATTAGTTGTTGCCAAACACGATGCCGTCCATGTTATTGCTGTCAAAACCGTCGCCACCTGTATAATCATATCCTGCGGGTTTGATGATATATGTTCTGAATGCAACTCTTTTAAGTTCACTGCTGTTTGCAATTGTTACGCCGTAAATAAAGTCAATAATTCTCTGTGTAGTTGCGTTATCAGCATTTTCAAGGTTAATGATTACCATACGCTTATCGTTGATGCTTTTTGCAACTTCGCCTACATCTTCAAATCTTTCAAGCTTTGCAACAACTACGTGCGGACGGTCACCTGACTTTGCTGCGGGTGCACTTCTTGTGAAAGAAGAAGCAGAATTAAAATCAACCACTTTGCTTTTTTCAGCCTTTTTGGGTTCATAGCTTTCAAAGCTGTTAAAGCTGTCATATTTTTCAATGGGGTCATACTTCGGCATCTGAGGAGCCGGTGCATCATCGTAATTTTCATCAACTATGCTTTCAAAGCTGCCTTCATCTTCTGTACCCAATACAAGATCTTTCATTTTGTCAAATAACTTCATTTCATTTATCCTCCTTGAATTTAATATACTCTTTTACCAAACAGGGATGAACCTACTCTGATTTCGGTTGCTCCCTCTTCAATTGCTTGCACATAATCGCCTGACATACCCATTGAAAGGATATGCATATCTATATTATCTAATTTTTTTGCCTCAATGTCAAGAAACATATTGTACATATTTGAAAAAAATCTCTTAACTCCCTGAGAAGTTTCACAAATCGGCGGTATTGCCATCAGACCTTTGACCTTTATATTGGGAATTTCACCGATTTCTGCTAAAAATTCTCCCAGAAGAACGCTGTCTATGCCGAATTTACTGTTTTCCATTCCAACATTTACTTCCACAAGAATATCCATTGTTTTATTGATTTTTGCACATTCCTTGCTTATTTCCTTTGCAAGACGCACGCTGTCAACAGATTCTATCATTGAAACATAAGGAACGATCTGCTTTACTTTATTTGTCTGCAGATGACCGATAAGATGAGCTTCTGTATTCTGAAGATGAAGTTCATCCCTTTTTGAGAGAAATTCCTGAACACGGTTTTCTCCTATCAGATTTATGCCGCAGTTATCAATTGCATGATTAATAAAAAGCGTGTCAACCGTTTTGGTAACTGCCATAAGGCTGATATCCTCAGCTTTTCTGCCGCTTTTTTCAGCCGCAACAGCAATGTTCTCTTTTATTCTTTTTACGTTTTCTGTTATATCTGAAAATCTTTCTGCATTATACGATTCTATTGTCATACAAACCCTTTCCTTCAACTATTACTTCGTCATATAGCTTTATATAGGATTTCTGCAATAATTTTGCGCGGGAATACAAATCCTCACGCTCAATTATCCAGTCCGGTTCTTCTTTATGCCGTTCTGCAAGCTGCGCGGTATAAATTCTGTTTTCTTCGCTTATCTCGCCCATTTCAGCAACGTAATTTGCATTTTCTGCCTCATACGTTCTTGCAACAACATAATCATCACCTGTGTACAGCGTTGTGACTCTTCTGAAATTGATAAGATTTCCTCGTTTTATGTAAACTCCGTTTACTCCGTCCACCGTTCTTAATGCTTCACGAGGAATTCTGTAGCCCGAAATTGTTTCAAGAATAATTTCGGCATTTTCAACTCTCAACTGGGATGTATCTGACGTAATAGTGTTGCATCTCAGAACAAGTGCAACCTTGCCGTTCGAATCCGGATTGATTGCCGACACAGTCATTTCAACATCATCTGCCGAAGAGTCAAGAAAACGTACTTTTACATTTCCGCCTACTGAAACTGATGACACATCATTTCTTTCAACTACCGCCACAACATACCAGTTGAAATTATTGACAAGCTTACCGATATTTGAAATTTTCGATTCATCGGGAGTAGCTTTCAGGGCTTTCTGTGCCTGAGAAACCGAAATATTTTTCACATCAGAATATTTGATTACATTTTCATATCCGTCTGTGCTGTTGATGTAATAACCTGTATTATCTGCAATAAGGTAAGACGGTTCAATAGTACCCATTGCAGCTGCCTTGGTGCTCAGCTGTGACAAAACATCAGACGTATCAACATCATACCCTAAAGAAATCTGCCTGCTTGTTTCTCTGTCACGTACAGAATAAGCATGGGTTTTCACAAGTGCATAATCAGCATCAGCAATGGCTTCCACAAGATTCAGGAATTCTTCGTTAGTGGTCTGATCATACGTTGTAATATCTCTTATATTCATTTTATCTGCCGCTGCGATATTCTCAAAACGTTCAAGTTCACTGTAAATCTGTTCAAGTTCAACATACTTGTCGGCATCTTTATCGTCAGCGAAAACGGCAGCAATCTCCTGCCCCTCACCAACGCGCTGACCGTCTTCCACAAGAGGCACTACAGTACCTGAAGCTTTTGCTGAAATATAATTTTCATCACGCACTATAAACACTTTTGTGCTGATGCTTTTTTCAACGGTTTTCATCGTGGCAACTTCTGTTTTAACAGGACTGTAGTTTGCATCAAGAGCAAGATAGATAAGATAAACTATCATGAAAACAGAAACAGCATATATGAGCACTTTGACTGTTGTTTTAATAATTTTATTAATAATTGAATTGACGTTATCTGTCTTCATACAAATTCATCTCCTCTATTTTAAAAATTCTTTTACAGCTTCTTCTGCTTTTTTCACAAGCTCATCTGACGTATATTCGTCAATGTTCAGCCATTTTATTTTTTCATTACGTCTGAACCAGGTAAGCTGTCTTTTTGCATATCTGCGCGTTGCCTGCTTCAAATTATCTGCCGCCTCTTCAAGGCTTAAAACGCCGTCAAGATACGGCTTTAATTCCTTATAACCTATTGCCTGACAAGCAGTAGATGCGGTTTTTGTTTCAAAAAACTTCTTTGTTTCTTCCACAAGACCCGCTTCAATCATCATATCAACGCGAAGATTGATTCTGTCATAAAGCACATTTCTGTCAAGTGCGTTAAGTCCGATTACAAGACTTTCAAAATCACTTTCATTTTCATGCGACTGAACATTCTGCTGAGTCAGCGTGCTTCCGCTTGAATAGAAAATTTCAAGCGCACGGATAATTTTCAACGAATTATTAGGATGAATCTTTTCTGCCGCTTCGGGGTCTTTCTGAAGAAGCTCGTTATAAAGGCTTTCGTTACCCTCTTTTTCAAGACGCGACTGAAGAAAAGCTCTTACTTCATCGTTTTTTGTGTTATCAAGAAACGTTGTATTGTTAAGAAAACAATCAACATAAAGTCCCGTACCGCCTGCTAAAATCGGCAATTTGCCTCTCGAAGAAATTTCTTTGGCTTTGCTTTCTGCCATTTCCTTAAAACGTGAAACGCTGAATTCTTCATCAGGTGAAATTATACTTATAAGATGATGAGGAATACCGCACATTTCTTTTTCATCAGGTTTTGCAGTTGCAATATCCATGCCTTTGTAAACCTGCATTGAATCGGCAGAAATAACTTCACCGTCAAACAACTGTGCAAGCTTCACCGCTAAAGAGGTTTTACCTGATGCGGTGGGACCTACAACGGTGACAATTTTAATTTTTTCCATAATTTATCTCACTGTATTCTTCCGAAGAATTTTTCGAGTTCTCTTTTTGTAAGCTCTGCAAGCACAGGTCTGCCGTGAGGACAGAATCTGATTGAATCATCAGAAAGAAGTTTTGCAGTAAACTTTTCAAGCTCAAATCTGTCAGTTTTATCGCCTGCTTTAATTGCGGCACGGCATGCTGAAGAATGGAAAATCCAATCAAGCTTTTCATTTATCAGGTCGTTCTTGTTTTCCATAAGATAAGTTGCCGTTTCAATAAGAATATTTTCCACATCTGCAGCATCAATTACCGACGGACACTCCCTGACAATTACACTTGTTGTACCAAAGGGCTCAACTGAAAAGCCTGCTTTTTCAAGTGTTTCGGTATTACTGATTATAACATCGTATTCTTCTTTTGAAAGAGTGACTGTAACGGGTATCATCAGAGATTGCATAAATATGCCGTCCGTTGATTTTTTCAGCTCGTTATAAATCATTCTTTCATGTGCAGCATGCTTATCAATTATCATAAGCTTGCCTTCGCACTCGGCAAAAATATATGTTTTGAACGCTTCACCGATTATTTTAAAATCGGGAACAATCGGTTTTTCTTCTTCAATTTTCTTTTCAACAACAGGTAAAGCTTCCTGTTTTATCTCTGTTTTTTCCTTTTCGGGAAGCGGAGCAATCTCCTCTTTCACCGTTTGGGGCGGTGTATAAAGAGTTACTCTGGGTTTCTGAAAAACAGGAGGCGGTGTCCGGCTTTTCACTTCATAAACTGCTTCCGGTTGCGATACATGAGCCTTGGTTGGTGTTTTGTTTACAACCTGCGGTTTTACAGCCTCCGTTCTGATTTCTTCCTTTTTCGGCTGGAATTTAATCTGTTCTGCTTCCTGCGGTACAAAAATCTGCGGTTTTGCAAATTTTGCACCTGATAAAACTTTTTCAAGTTCAACCTGCGGACGTTCTTTTTCTTTGTTCAATGCATTTTTCACACCGTAGAAAATGCAGTCATAAACTGCTTTTTCGTTGGCAAAACGCACCTCAAGTTTTGACGGATGAACGTTTACATCGACTGTTTCATTGGGAACTGTAAGATTTATAACGCATGCCGGGAATTTGCCTGCCATAATAGAATTTTTGTAGCTTTCAGTAAGTGCAACAGAACCCGTCTGCGTTTTCACAAGACGCGAATTGAGGAAAAACATCTGCATATTTCTGTTTGCCCTTGAATAAACGGGTTTAGAAATATAACCCTTCGCAGTAACTCCGTTTAAAGAATAATCAATTTCAATCAGGCTGTTTGCAAATTCTTTACCGAAAACAGCATAAATGGCAGAAGTGAGTTTTCCGTCACCGGGGGTGAGCAAGGTTTCCTTGCCGTCACGGATAAATCTGAAACTGATTTCAGGATGGGACAAAGCAACTCTGTCAATTACACCTGCAACTGCGTTTGCTTCGCTGACGTCTTTCTTGAGAAACTTCATTCTTGCGGGCGTATTGAAAAACAAATCTCTTACAATTAAAGTTGTGCCGTCAGGACAGCCTGCGTCATCAAGGAGAATTTCTTCCCCTCCCTCAATGCGATAATGTGTGCCTATATTTTCATCACGTGATTTTGTGAGCACTTCCACCTTTGCAACTGCACTTACAGATGCCAACGCTTCACCGCGGAAACCTAAAGTTGCAATTGCATTCAGGTCATCTGCCGTTGCAATTTTACTTGTTGCGTGGCTGACAAATGCATTTCTGATATCTTCACGGAGAATTCCGCAGCCGTTATCGGTAATTCTGATATATGTAATTCCGCCGTGCTGAATTTCTACGGTAATTATAGTAGCACCTGCATCAATTGAGTTTTCAACGGCTTCTTTTACAACAGATGACGGACGCTCCACAACTTCGCCCGCTGCAATAAGGTCAGCTATATGTTTGGGTAAAACATTGATTCTCGGCATTTCCGCCACCTCCTTTTATCCTACACTTCTTTTGATTTTCCCACCAGCTCGTAAAGCTTTGAAAGGGCTTCAATGGGCGTTAAAGTGTTTACATCTATAGTTTTTAATTCTTCGATAATTTCGTTTGAATAATTGTTGGAAAAAGATACTTGTGTAATATATTCCTCTGCTACGGGAGTAAGCTCTTTTTCACTTGCGGATTTAAGTGCTTTTCCGTCAAGAAGTTCAAGCTCTTCAAGGATTTCCCTTGCACGTTTGACAACACTTGAAGGAACACCTGCAAGCTTTGCAACCTCAATACCGTAGCTTCCGTCAGCCTTACCTCTTACAATACGGCGAAGGAAAGTAATATCATCTCCGCGTTTTTTGACTGCGATATTGTAATTTACAACGCCTTCCGTTTTGTTTTCAAGCTCAGTAAGCTCATGATAATGGGTAGCAAAAAGTGTTTTTGCTCCGAGACGTTTTTTATCAGCTGTAAATTCAAGCACAGCACGCGCAATACTCATTCCGTCAAAGGTGGATGTACCTCTGCCGATTTCGTCGAATATAATAAGGCTTCTTTGTGTTGCCTGCTTGAGAATCTGGGCAACCTCGTTCATTTCAACCATAAATGTTGACTGACCTGCTGCAAGGTCATCAGATGCACCTACACGAGTAAAAATACTGTCGCAGATTGAGATTTTAGCCCTTCTCGCAGGTACAAATGAACCTATCTGTGCAAGCAGAGTAATAAGTGCCACCTGACGCATATAAGTTGATTTACCCGCCATATTAGGACCTGTAATCATATTGCATCTGTTGCTATTACAATCAAGCAAAGTATCATTCGGCACGAAAGGCTGTGAGCCCAGCATAACTTCAACTACGGGGTGTCTGCCGTCTTCAATCTGAATTACTCCGTCATTTGCAATTTCAGGACAGCAATAATTCCTGCTGACTGCAACGTGAGCCAAAGAACATAGAGTATCAAGCTTTGCGATGTTTTCCGCTGTTTTCTGAACACGCATATATTCACGTGCAACCGCTTCACGTATTTCAGTAAACAATTCGTACTCGATTCTTACTATCTTTTCTTTTGCCCCTAATATTTTTGTTTCAAGCTCTTTCAATTCCTGAGTAATGAATCTTTCGCAGTTGGAAAGAGTCTGTTTTCTGATATATTCATCAGGCACTAATTCCTTGAAAGAATTTGAAACCTCAATATAATAACCGAACACGCGGTTATAACCGATTTTCAATTTCTTGATGCCTGTTTTTTCCTGCTCTCTTACAGCGATTTCATTAATGAAGCTTACGCTGTCACGCTCAATAGAACGCAGAGTATCAAGCTCTTCATTATATCCTTCTCTTATCATACCGCCTTCGCGGACAGTAAGAGGAGGTTCATCAACAATCGCATTCAATGTAAGAGTACATATATCTTCAAGCACATCAAGATTTTCATAAATGCTTCTTAATTTTTCACTCTTGCAGGAAGAAATGAGGTTTTTGATTTCAGGCAGTTTCATGCACGCAAGACCCAGTGAACGGAGTTCCTTGGCATTTGCCGTACCGTAAACCACGCGTGTCATGATTCTTTCAAAATCATAAATTCCGTCAAGAGCTTCCCTGATTTCAGAACAGAGAACGGTATTGTCAAAAAGTTCCTCAACTGCTCTGTTTCTGCGCACAATGTTTGCTAAAGAAGTAAGCGGATTTTCAAGCCAGCGTCTTATCATTCTTCTGCCCATTGAGCATTTTGTTTTATCAATCACCCAAAGAAGTGTTCCCCTTTTATCGCGGCTTCGCATTGTTTCAACAAGTTCAAGATTGTTTCTTGAAGATGCATTAAGGAACATAAAGCTTTCGCCTTTATAGTAATCGATATCCGTTATGTTTTTAATATCGCTTTTCTGAAGCTCGCTTAAATATCTTATGCAAGCACCGAAAGCCGAAACAGCCTGAGTTTCTTCAGAAAACTCAAAATCTGTTACGTTTTTATTCAATCGCTGACTGATTACGTCAACGCATTTTTCAAAGTCAAAATATTCATCATCAAGAATTTCTTCAGTCGCCGAAAGAGTTGACTTTATGTACTTTGAAAGACCTGATAATTCTGCCGTTTCACGGCTTAAAATCACTTCACTCGGTGCGAATTTACAAAGCTCATTCACAATAGCCGAAAGAAGATTTTTTTCTTCAATATGTGTTACGTGAATTTCGCCCGTTGAGATATCGGCAAAAACAAGACCTGCCGATTTTTTATTGCACACCACAGAGGCTAAATAGTTATTTTTGCTTTCATCAAGCATATTGCTCTCGATAACAGTACCGGGAGTAAGAACTCGTGACACATCACGTTTTACAATACCTTTTGCAAGTGCCGGGTCTTCCATCTGCTCGCAGATAGCAACTTTATATCCCTTTGCAACAAGCCTTGCAAGATAGTTTTCAACGCTGTGGAACGGAACACCGCACATCGGTGCGCGTTCTTCCTGACCGCAATCACGGCCTGTGAGAACAAGCTCTAATTCTTTTGATGCAATTTTTGCATCTTCAAAAAACATTTCGTAGAAATCACCCAGTCGGAAAAACAAAAGCGTATCCGGATAATCTTTTTTGATTTCAAAATACTGTTTCATCATAGGTGTAAGTTCTGCCAATGTTCTTCCTCCTTTCGCTTTGCAACATCTGACTGAATCTTTAAAATTCAGCCAGATGCATAAAGTTTTTTAATCAGTGGCAATCAGAACCGCATGAAGAACAGTCGCCTGAACACTGGTGAGCGTTGGGGTCACATGTTTCGGGGTCTTCACCATATGCGCACATGCTGATAATGCCTGTAAGATATTTCATGAGCTGGTCGAAATCAGCTTTTACGATTTCGAAGTTTTTCATGTTTTCGTTAGCCATAACTTTTGTGTAAACTTCGTTGAACTGTTTTTCATATTCCTGAAGCTTTGCTTCGTCTGCTTCTGCACCTTTTGATGCTTCGTGATTGTAAGACATATGAACAAGCTGAATCTGCTGCATCATTTCATTGAGCTCTGCGTCTGCTTCGTTCTTATCTCTTGCAGCCATAAATGCTTTATAGCGTGCATCTTCCTGAATTGCAGCACCGAGCTGTCTTGCGAGTTTTTCGAGTTCCATTGTTTTTTGCTCCTTTATTTTAAATATTATTTTAAACTGTTTTTACGAGTTCGCCCTTAACAATCCAATTCAAGGGCTCTGTTACAAGTACTTCACAGAAAGAACCTATAACATTTTCATCTGCCGGGAATTCAATAATAACATTGCCTGATGTTCTGCCTGAAAGCCAGCCGTCTGTTTTGCTTTTTTCTTCTGCAAGCACTTTATAAACTTTTCCGTTCATTTTTGCAGTTCTTTCTGCTGCAATTCTTTCCTGAAGCTTCAGAAGTTCATCAAACCACTTACCTTTTTCCTCACGTGTTACGGGGTCAGGCATTTCAGCGGCTTTTGTATTCTTCCTTGCAGAATAAATGAAAGTATAAAGAGAAGTATATCTCACTTTTTCAACAAGGCTTAAAGTATCGCAGAACTCCTCATAAGTTTCCCCCGGGAAGCCTACGATAATATCACTGGTAATTGACAAATCAGGCATAACCTTGCGTGCATATTCAATAAGAGAAAGATATTTTTCTCTGTCGTAATGTCTGTTCATCTCTTTTAAGACTCTGTCATTGCCTGACTGAACAGGAAGATGCAGATGCTTTGCCACCTTTTCACATTCTGCCATTGCATCAAGAAGTTCACGGGTACAGTCTTTGGGATGTGAAGTCATAAAGCGAATAGTAAAATCACCGTCAATATCATTAATCATCCTTAAAAGCTTTGCAAAGTTTATGTCTTCCTCAAGCCCTTTGCCGTAGGAATTGACATTCTGACCCAAAAGAGTTATGTCTTTAAAGCCGAGAGACACAAGATGCTTTGCTTCTTTTATAATTTCTTCGCTTTTACGGCTTCTTTCTCTGCCTCTTACATAAGGTACAACGCAGTATGAGCAGAAATTGTTGCAACCGTACATTATGGGAAGCCATGCGCGTATTGAGCCGTCACGCCACACATTATTTCCCTCTGCAATTTCAAGGTTGGTATTATCTGTATCGTAAACTCTTTTACCGGTATTCAATGCTCTGTAAATAAATTCGGGAAGCTTATGAATAACGTGCGTTCCGAAAACAACAGTAACATAAGGGTAGCTTTTGCGGATTTTTTCTTCAATATGCTTTTGCTGAACCATACAACCGCAAACGCAGATAATCAAATCAGGGTTATTCTTCTTGAGAATTTTAAGTCTGCCGATATTGCCGAAAACTCTGTCTTCCGCATGCTCACGTATAGCACAGGTGTTAAGAAGAATCAGATCAGCCTCTTTTTCGTCATCGACAAAAACGTAACCCATATCAGAAAGCAGACCTTTCATACGCTCACCGTCAGATACATTTCCCTGACAACCGAAAGTATGCACATATGCTTTCGGACTGATTTCTCCGAACTTGAATTTCAGAAGATTCTTAGACAGAGATAAAAATTTATTCTGTTTTTCGACTTCTTTTTTCATAATTTTCGACCTTTCGCCCATTTTAACTTATATATTATACTATAATAATCAATTTAATGCAAGGGTAAAAACAGAGTTGTAACACATCTGTTATAATTAAAAAATACAGCGTTCCAAAGAACGCTGTAAAATTCTTTTATTTCTTGCTGTTAATAAAATCTGCCATGTTGCCGACAGTTTTAAGTCTTATGAAATCTGCGGGAGTAACCTCTACGCCGAGTTCTGTTTTAATGTCTGTAATAAGACACATTGTATCAAATGAACTCATGCCGAGATTAAACTTGAAATTGTCTTCAGCTTTGATTTCATCGACTTCAACGTAATTTTCAATGAGTGCGATAAGCTCTTGCATTTGTTTAAGCCACCTTTCTTTTCTTCTTCTGTCAATTTGATTTTTTCAAGTATTTCACCGACTTTTATGTCGGGGTTTTCTGCACCGATTATCAATGACTTATATATTTTATCATAAAGTACGGTCAAGTCAAATTCCGCATCAGGAACCTGTCTGTGTTCGAAAACAAACTGAAGTCCGTTATCGTCAGGTCTGTGTTTTACAGTAACATAAAGCGGAATCATTGTAGCGCCGTTATTATACCATATGCTGTGAGCTGTTTTTGCCATTTCTTCATCAAAGAAAGGCATTTTCATAAGGGGCTGATAAGAAAAACCTACACTGTCATATGTTGAGTCGGATTTTGCCTTTTTAGGCATTGACTGATGACGGAGTTTAAGTGTTTCCATAAAGCTTAAATCACAGTGCTGATACATTTCATTCTGAACATCAGAAATGCTCTGAATTGCACCGATAAAGGTTTCATCCGGCTTTACAATACTTCTCATTGGTAAGAAGTTGATTCGCAGACCGCCTGATTTCTTTTCGGCAATTGTACCGCGGCGGTTGATAATCATTTTAAAAGAAACGTCTTCCACATTATCATTGAATGCAGACAATGCAGTTCTGACGCCCATTGAAAGCACAGCAAAAATTGAGAGACCTTTTTCTGCACAAAGGTTCATAATTTTTTCTGTATCTTCTGCCGAAACATCAAATTTCAGAGTGTTTGCATCAGGTGTGCCTGAATGTATATCAGCATATCTCTGACCGGGGTTTTTAGCCTGCTGTTTTTTAAGACGGTTATCAATAAGGTAATCGGTAAATATAGGCTCTTCTGTTTTTGCAAGAGAATCAAACCAATACTGTTTATCGATTTCATATTTTTCTGTTTCCTTATATGCAAGCTCCTTCTCAAGAACAGGGATATAAGGTCTCATAGGCTTGGGATATGCCGTACCCTTTGTTTTATGAAGATAAATTTCAAGAATATCTGTAAGGAAAATTTTTGCAGAATATGCATCCATTGCAAGGTGCTGCAAACGCATGAAAATGCCATGATAACCTTCAGGTAATTTTACAAGTGCAATTTTATGAAGGTCGCACTCCATGTAAGGTATAAGCTGACGTGAGAAAGACTGGAGCTTATTGTGGGCTTCTTCCGTTGTCATATCGCTTAAATCCCATGTTTCAACTTCCAATTCGCATTTGTCATTGAGGTACTGAAGAATTTTAAGCTTTGACTGCCTTGTGAAGCGAAGGCGCATCGTATCACATCTTGAAATAGCTTCGTAAATGGATTCTTTCATTACGTCAAAATCCATTTCGCCTTTCCAGTAGTAGCCTGAACCGATGTTATTGATAGGATAACCTGCTCCGTAAAGAATTGAGAGCAGATACATCATATTCTGTGACGCGGAAATCGGGTAAGCTTCAACTGTCTTACCGTTTTTTAAAACTTTCTCAATCATCTGTATCCCCCATTAATAATGAAATTCTGTTCTTTTGATTTTACCTGTTGTTGTTCTCGGGAACGGTTTTTCGCGGAGTTTGAATGAGTGAATCTGTCTGTCAGACGGAAGATGCACGTTTGCTCTGTCAACTATTGATTCAATCTCACCGTAAATATCTGTAATTCCGGAAGCCTGTGCAAGAGCTTCATCAGGGAATATTTCGGCCATAATCTTATCCTGCTCTGCGTAAACGATAACTTCTTTTACAACACCGTCATCAGCAAAGCAATTTTCAATTTCTTCAGGAGATATGTTTTCACCGTTTGAAAGAATAATAAGATTCTTCTTTCTGCCTACAAGGAAAACGTGACCTTTTTCAATGAAACCTAAATCGCCTGTGTGTAAAAATCCGTCTTCAGTAAAGGCTTCTTTTGTTTTCTCGGGGTTTTTATAATAACCCATCATAACCGACGGACCTTTAACCTGAATTTCGCCGTCTACAACTCTTACTTCGTCAACACCGAGCACAATACCGTTTGAATATTTACATTCCTCTGAAAAATCAACAACAGTAATACGCGGACTGCATTCGCTCATACCATAGCCCTGACGTGCAATAATACCGTATTCAGCAAGCTCATCTGTAAGAGCAGGGCTTAAAAACGCACTGCCTGCGAGCATTTTTGTGAAGTTCTTGCCGACAACTCTGTCAGCAGCTTCTCTTTTTGTAAGTTCGGGATTTTTCTTGTGTGTGATTTTGATTCTTGTAAGAATAGACTTACACAGAAGCGGAACAACGCGCATAACAGTAGGCTGGAAAGCAAGGAAATTTTTATAAAGGTTAATCATATCACCGTTAAGGCAGATTGTTGTGCCGTCATAAAGTGAACGCAGAACGTCACTTGAATAACAGAACACGTGATGCATGGGAAGGACTGAAAAGCTGATGTCCTCTGCATATGAAACGTGACCTTCGTAACATGAGTTTGCTGTAAGGTTTCCGTTTGAAAGCATAACGCCTTTTCTGTCACCTGTTGTGCCTGAAGTATAGATAATCAGAGCGCAGTCATCTTTTTTGCACTCAACATCCGAGAGAGATGCAAAAGAAGAATCTGATGAATACTTTTTGAAAACATCTTCAAACCAATGCCAGTCGCCTAAGGAAACAATCTGTTTGAGACCTGAATATTTCTTGCTGATTTTTTCAGCTTTTTCCTTGAATTCTTCTTCGCAGAAAAGCATTTCTATATCAGCCTTTGCAAAAAGGTCACAAGCTTCCTCAACACTGATTTCAGGAGCGAAAGGAACAACTATATTTCCGCTGAAAATCATACCTGTAAGGCATGCAATGTATTCATAGCTTGTCTTACCGATGAAGCCGATGTTCATTTTTTTGCTGTCAAAATGGCGGATGTATCTGCACATTGCAAGACAATCTTCATGAAATTCCCCAAATGTTTTTGCACACATTTCTTCCCCTCTGAAGAAACGGCAATAATCCTTGTTACGATAGGTTTCAGCAGCATAATCGGATAAACCACGTACTGTCGAAATCTGTCTTTCCATAATATATTCTCTCCTTAAATTTTCACACTTGAAGCCATTATACAATATAAACAGTGGAATTGTTTTCTCTTAAAGAAATATGACACAAATTTAATATTCTTAATTTTTCTTAAAAAAGCAGAAACAAAAAACAAACACATATTAAAACAAAAACCCGACTGATACTGAAATCTGTCGGGTTACAAGTCAATATTTTCAGAATTTAAGCCATGATGAAATCTGATTGAAAATGAATTTTATCACATTCAACATCTTTGCAATAACTTCTGTTAATTTGTTATCGTAAGTTTTATAATTCTCATATTCCTGCAATGAAAAACCGCCGTTTTCATAAACATAAAGATTAGTTTCAAAGCTACCGTCTTCAGAAAGTACAATTTCTCTTACTCCGTAAGGTCCTGCTTTTGAAAACTGGCAGCCGTAAGTAAGTCCGAGAGTAATTCCGTTATAAGTGCCTGTGAAACCATCAGTATGAATGTGGCCGAAAAATGCACCTTTTACGCCTTTATCCTTCCACATCAGGAATTCATCTGTTGTGCCGGCAGTATAAGTTACATAGTTTACACCACTTGCAATTTCTTTATTGAGTCTGTAAAATCCGCCGTCACCTGAAAGTGCACCTTCATCCCAGATATTACATTTTTCAAAAAGATTGCCCACATCATCCGTTGGTATATGTTCAAAAACAACTGAGGGAACATTGCCTGTATCTTTATTTTTAAACCATTCTTTCTGACCTTCGGTAAATCCTCTGCCGTTATCAAGCGCCCAGATACCGTAGCCGATTTCTTCGGAACTATACTTTTGTATTTCAACGTAACTGTCAATCTTGCCTTCTTCATCGTTGCTCATATCAACTGTTATGCAATGGGGATATGAGGCATAAATCTCAAGCCAGTCTTCGTTTGAAATACCGCTTTTATAATCGTTATTCCCCTGCGCAATTGTATAGTAAATACCTGCTTCTTCGATGGGAGTGAAAACGTGTTTCACTGCAGTTTTTACGTTTTCAAGAGTCTTTTCATAATCGCCGTCGACATAAACGCCTTCCTGAAAAATTTTATCATCAGAAATATCACCTGCACGGCTGTCTTCAACAATATCACCTGAAAGCACAATAAAATCAGGATTTACTGTTTCAATTGCTTTTCTGATAAAGCCGTCAAGCTCATATGCAGGATACATATCGTCCTGCGGGTCAGAAATCTGAAGAACCGTAAATTTTCCGTCAGATGAAAATTCAAACTCAGGACTCTCAGCGCTGACGCTTACGGAAAAAGACATAATTGCAATTATCACAACAAGAAGTAATGCTGAAATTCTTTTTGCTTTCATGATGAAAACCTCCTTTATCCTAACAAACGGTCAACCATATATTTGTTTGCGTTTAATTCAAAAGTATCGTCAAGGGGTGATAAATCAAATTTTTTATTATATTTTCTTTCAAGGGCTGTTGCAAGAATCTTGTCCGCCAGCACGGGATTTTTAGGAAGTAACGCACCATGGGCGTATGATGCAAAAACATTTTTGTATCTTGCCCCTTCAGTCATATCCTCACCGTTATTTCCGTTGCCCGTTAAAACCTTACCAAGGGGTTTTACGCCGTCCGAAAGATAAGTTTTACCTGCATGATTTTCAAATCCTACAATTTTCAATCCGCTGAGCTCCTCTGATTCAAAGCAATAGTTGCCTATAAATCTGTCTTTCGTGCCGATTGTGTGGAAATTCACAGCACCTGATAAATCGTACTGTGTGCCGTCTGTGGCTTTATAATAATTACCTAAAAGCTGATAGCCCGTACAAACTGCAAGAAAGACTTTTTCGTCTTCAACAGCTTTTTTTATTTCCTTTGATTTTTCACCGAAAAAGTCAGAAATCTGAACGCCGTTTTCAAAGTCCTGACCCCCGCCGATAAAGAAAAGGTCATAATCATTCACATTGAGTTTCGCACCGACGGGAACTTCAGTTACATCAGCCTTCATTCCTCGCCATTCAAGGCGTTTAAGCATACATGTTACATTACCGCTATCCGAAAAAAGGTTGAGAACATCCGGGTACAGATAACAGATTTTAAGTTCATCCATAATTTTCCCCTCCCTTAATTTTCCCAATAACTTTTCAGGTTATAGCGTTTGCTGATTTTCTCTCTGAAAGAAAGCATAGCAGAATATGTGGGCATAATAAACACATCCTCTTTTGCTTTGTCTATTTCTTCAAGAAGCTCATCATCATCTTTAATAACTCTGATTTTATCAAGGCTTCTGCCTGCATATTTCAGGCGGTTTGCCATATCATCTGCACGTGCTCCGCCAACATAAATCATCGGCAGATTATCGCCTAAGGATTCAAGCTTTTCAAAGTTTGCATCCCACAGCCATGATATATCTGTGCCGTCAGAAATTCTGTCATTGACAATCGTTACAAAAAGGCATTTTTCCTTAACTGTATTTGTAAGGAAATTAAGAACCTGATTGCATCCTGCGGGGTTTTTGATAAGAATCATTCTTACATTTTTACCGCCGATATCAAAATTTTCCATTCTGCCGAAGCCACATTCAAAGCTTGAAAGAGCCGTTATAATTTTATCTTCGTCAAGATTCATTCCTTTGGCAACTGCTGCTGCAGAAAGTGCGTTATAAACATTATAGCCGCCCGGAAGATTGATACGAAGAAGTTTTTCGTTTTCACTGATTTTAAGTTTTACTGTTGTGCTGTCAAGGTCGCTTGATACAACTTCCGTGACAAAAACCTCCGTATCAGGTCGTCTGTAACCGCATTCGGGGCAGGAATATTTACCGAGATGACCGTAGGTTTTGTATTCGTAATTATATTCTGTTTTGCAGTTAATACAATACTGCGCATCAGAAACTTCCGATACCAGGTCTTTATAAATGGGGCAGTCTACACCGTAGTAAATAATTTTATTATTTACACCTTTTACAAGTGAAGTTGTAAGAGAACAGTCCGCATTTATTGCAATGCAGGCATTCGGTGAATTTTCAATACCTGCTCTGATACCGCTCATTGTGCTTTCAAGCTCTACAAAGCGGTCAACCTGATCACGGAAAATATTTGTCACCACTATATATTTTGCATCCACGTATTTACTTACGTGCCTGAACGCTGCTTCGTCACATTCAATTACTGCATATTTCTTTTTGCATTTGCCGAAAATATTGGAATTCTGAGCAAATTCATTTGTAATACCCGTAAGCAGGTTTGCACCTGATTTATTGCAGAAAAAGCTGACACCCGCTTCAACAAGACACTGTTCAATCATTCTTGAAGTTGTGGTTTTGCCGTTTGTGCCTGTGACAATAATTGTCGTGACACCGCGTGCCATAACTCCCAGAACTGAGGGACAAATTTTCACGGCAATTTTACCGGGAAAGTTTGTACCGCCTTTTTTCATTACACGAATCAGAAACTTCGTTATTTTACAAGCAATAATTGCAATAACTGCCCTTAATTTCATTATATATTACCTCTTTAAAAGTTTTTCACAAGCAGCAAGACGGGCTGAAACACAGAGAAGCTCTGCAGCTGTTTCAAGCTCTTCAACACAAGGGAACGACGGCGCAATACGGATATTTGTATCTTTCGGGTCTTTGCCGTAAGGATATGTTGCACCGGGAGTTGTAAGAACAACGCCTGCTTCCTTGCACAGCTCACCTGTTCTCTTTGCACAACCTTCAAGAACATTAAGGCTGATAAAATATCCGCCGTTGGGATTTTTCCAGCTTGCAATGCCTGTGCCTGAAAATTCTTCTGTGAAGCATCTGATAACCGCATCAAACTTAGGCTTGAGAGATTCAGCATGCTTTTTCATATGATTTTTAATTCCGTCAAGATTTTTAAAATACATTACATGGCGAAGCTGATTAAGTTTATCATTACCAATCGTCTGCACTGTCATGCGTTTTTTTATCATCTCAATATTTTTGTCAGATGCTGCAAGAGCAGAAACACCTGCACCGGGGAATGAAATTTTTGAAGTTGAAGTAACTTCAATAAACATATCCTCACTTGAATATTCTTTTGCTGCTTCAAAAACGTTGAGAAGCTCATCGTGAGTATCGTTTATATCGTGAATACAGTAAGCATTATCCCAGATAACTCTGAAATCTTCCGCTGCAGGTTTCATTGCAGCAATTTTTCTTACACATTCATCTGATAAAGTAATTCCTTCGGGATTTGAATATTTTGGAACAAGAATCATACCTTTGACAGATCGGTCTTTGATTAACTCATTCACCTTGTCCATATCAGGTCCGTCAGAAAGCATATCAACATTAATCATTTCAATACCGAAATGTTCAAGAATGCCGAAATGTCTGTCATAGCCGGGAACGGGACAGATGAATTTAATATCGCCCTGCTTTAGCCATGCTTCTTTTCCTGCACCGTGAGTCATACACTGCGAAATGTAATCAAACATAAGTGTAAGGCTTGAGTTACCGCCGATAATAATATTTTTTTCATCTACTTCAAGAAGCTCTGCAAAAAGTTTTTTGCATTCGGGAATACCGTCAAGCACACCGTAGTTACGGCAGTCAAAACCGTTTGAAGCCCTGAAGTTTTCACATAAATCCACTTCGCCCAGAACGTCCATTGACAAATCAAGCTGAAGCGGAGACGGCTTACCTCTTGACATATCAAGTGATAGATTCTGTGCTTTGAATTCGTCATATCTTTTCTGAAGCTGCTCCTTTTCAATAAGAAGCTGTTCCTGCGAAAATTCGCTGTAAAGCATAATATAGTCCTCCAAAATTACATACTGCCTGATATTGTAATATATTTATTGATATTTTGCAAGAGATTTCAACTATTTTTGCAACCAAAAATAAAAAATCTTGCAAAAATCACAAAAATCAAACAATCAGCAAAGGTTTTTACACTATTTTTTCGATAATACCTTCAGATTTCTTTCATCCGCAACATATAAATCAGAGTAAAAAGTGCAGAAATTATTTCCAGATTGAATTTATTCCTTTTACCTGCCTGAGAATCAAAGCATAATCAGAAACAGTCACTCTGCCGTCTGAACTCACATCTGCATAAATCATACTTTCTTCATCAAGTTTTTCCGTTCTTTTCGCATGACGTAAAACTGCAGAACAATCAATAATATTTACTTTTCCGTCACGGTTTACATCACCGTAAGCATAAATAACAAGGTCTTTCTGAATTATGTTTTCTTCGGTTATTGAAAAATCAAAAGACTGTGAATAGTGATTATTTTTTGAAACAGTAACGGTATATTCACCCTTTGTCACATTTTCAAAAGAATATGTTGTGCTGTTTCCTTTTAACTTCAGAGTCTGCAAAGGCTCAGTTTCCCCTTTTAAAGTTAACGTAAGCGTTACTTCATCTGTTTCGAAAGCAGAAGTCGAAATTTTGCCTGTAATTTCAATGCCCGGGCCTGTGAAATTATCAATATAAGAATATCCGCAGACTTTGCAGGTATAAGTTGTAAACCCTTGTTTTACAGGAGTAGGCAGGGTTACTGTTTCCTCACAATCATGGTCTGCCAAAGGAAGATATATATCTTTTGCGGTAATCTTCTGTGTACATTCTTCATCGCTGAAAAGTGCTGAACATTCACTGCATCTGAAGTATGCAATGTTTCCCTTACTGACACATGTTGATTCCTTATATTCTATGATTTCAGGGTTGTGGCCGACATAGCCTATGGGTGTATTTTCATTTCTTTTGAAACCGCAGACCGTACATTCTTCATACTTACTTCCCTCATAAGTGCAGGTAGGTTCACTTTCCGTCACCCATTCAAATTTATGGTCTTTCAGAGGAATTTCTGTGTCTACGGTTGAAATCTCTTCTGTGCAATCCTCATTACTGAAAAGTTTACCGCACACACTACATTCATAATAAGCAATATTTCCCTTTTCTGTGCAGTCTGAATCCTTGCTTTCAACAAACTGCGGTGTATGTTTTTCATAACCTATAGGTGTATTTTCGTTTCTTTTATAACCGCAGACTGTGCATTCTTCATACTTACTGCCCATATCATCACATGTCGGTTCTTTTTCCGTTACCCACTCAAAGTTGTGGGAAGATATTTCAAACTTTTCACCGCATGAGCATTTTTTGAAATGTGAGTCTGCATCCGATGACCAATCTACGTTTGTTAAATCATCGTGACCTGTTGCAGGAATTACTGCAGGAGCTTCAATTTTATTTATACATTCTTTTTCGCTGAAGAAATCTCCGCAATATCCGCAAATCCAATACCCTGCTTTACCATTTTTTGTATGAGTAGGTTTCACTTCAGGCATTATGAGCAGGCCGTCCTCAGGATGGTTAAGAGCCGGAATTACTACATCTTCCGCTTTGATTTCAATTTCGGCATTTGCATCAGAATAAAGCTTTCCGCAAGTACACTCATAATACTTTTCATTACCGGGAGTATAACATTCCGCTTCTTTTGCTTCAATTAAAGTAACCTCTGCAAAGCATTGGTGAAGAACGGTAATGTTACAGGTTGCAGTCTGACCGTATGGCGTTTCTGCAGTAATTACCGCTTCACCTGCACCAACACGTGTTACTTTACCTGTGTTATCAACTGTGGCAACTGATGTGTTGCTTGAAGTCCATGTGATTCTTCTGTTAACTGCAGTTTCAGGAGTAACTATTGCTACAAGCTGTACTATGGGCTCAGCCTTTGTAAGAACCGCTTCTGTAATATTGAGAGAAATGCTGTCGGTGGGAATCATAGAATCTGTCACATAGTTGTACGTCATACCCGTTGTGTGATAAGTCAACGGATTTCTGTTGAGAACAGTTCCTGAAAAACCTACGCTGAAAGCACCCGCTTTGTTCTCAGCAGTTTTTTCCCAATCGGAACTTATGAAAACAAGTTCTTCTGCGTTTTCGATATCGTTCTTTGCCTGCAGACGGAAGGTTGCAAACACTTCATCCTGCGGTACTGCAAGGTTTAAATTTAAAGGGTTTTTCTGAGAATTGAAGCTGGCGGTGAAAAATGCATAGTCATATTTTGCACGTGCTTCATCAGTATCCCATTTTTCAGGAGCCGAAGTTCCGGAAAAGCCTGTTTCTATACCTGCATTACCGTTTAAATCATAACTACCCTGCTTGAAACTTCCGTCATAGAAAGTGATATATGAATTTGAATTGTCAGGGTTATAATCCACAAGTGTAAACTGTGTTTTATCATAAAGCACAGGTAACTGGAAACCTGTTACGGGATAGTTTGCACTAATCTTGATAAAGACAGTTATAATATCATCCTGCTTTACAATTTTTCTGTCAATAAGAACGGTAACGGTGGCTTCTGCTTTTGACAAATCCATTGAAAGATTTTTAACTGCATTCTGCACTTGTGTACGGTATCCGTTTACTATTGATTGGTCTTCAACGGTCAGGTTTCTGTCAAAAGAAGCAACCATTTCATCTAAAGCTTCAAGTTCTTCTTGTTTATAAACTCCGTTTGTTCTGTTGGGGCCATCGGGAATTGTAGCAATAGCCTTGTCAAGTTTTGAATAATCCGCAAGGTCTGCCGCCTGAATGGAATTAAAAGCTCCTGAACACATAACTAAAGCCATAGCGAGAACAAGAGATATAATCTTTTTAAGGAATCCGCCTTTTTTCATAATGCCATCCCCTTTTTACCTTTATAAATTGATTATATCAATAAGAACGAATAAATTCAACAGAATATAAAAATTTTCCGTTACAAGCAACAACCGCCCCTTGACAATCAAGGGACGGCTGTCGCATTATATTAATACTTACCAGAGAGATGAAATTTTCTTAACATGACGGAGAATTGCATTATAGTCTGTTATCATTACTCTGCCATCACCGCTGACATCTGCACATGCGAGTGCATAGCCTTCAAGAAACTCAGTTTTCTTAACATGGCGGAGAACTGTGTTATAATCAGTAATCATAACCTTTCCGTCGCCGTTAATATCACCAATCAGATGGATTTTTGCGTCCTGAGTGGCTTCATCTGCGCCAACAGTAACTTCATAAAATCTTGTTGCGTGGTTTACTTTTGAAACTTCAAGGATATATTCGCCTTCGGCAATTTTTTCAAAAGCATAGTCTGCAGAATTGCCTGTTACCGTAGTTTTGTAAGCATTTTCTCTGTCACCTTCTTTGTAAAGAAGAAGTGTAACTTCGTCTGTTTCAGAATTAAAGCTTGTAACTGTACCTGAAAGTGATTTATCACCATCAATTATGTATTTGTAATTGAGATTTTCAGCTACATAGTTTGTGTCTTCGATTACTACTGATGCTGTATATACGCCCGGTTCTGCATTTACACCGTTTTCAACATCAAGCGCAACAGGTATGTTATTTACATCATAATAATGCGCTTCCACAACAAGAGCACCGCCGTCGATTCTGTTGTAAAGCCAGATTACCTCAACTTTCTTCGGAACAATTGTAAATCTGCGTGTAACTTTACCTGTAAAGCCTGAATCTTCTTTACCGCTTATCGTAACTGTGGCTGTGCCTGCGTTGGTATTATTCTCATAAACTATATCAAGAAAATCGCTGATATCAGTTTCTCCTATGCCATCGATTAATATTTTAATTTCAGGAATTATTTCTTTGCCTGTAAATTCGAATTCTGTTTTGCTGAGAGTTATATCTGCTTCTGTTAAAAGATTTACGCCTTTTACTACTTTAACATAACCGTCAATCGCTGTTGCATCATCTGCAACTTCAATAAACTCGCCGTTTGCATCACGGTAGAAACAACCATCTGCAAGAAGATCGTTAAGATACCGGGGATCATCTTCATCATTGTTTACGTCATCAAGGATAATACCGTTTGTAAATTCTCCGCATTTGAGATTAACAGTACCTCTCATTATCATAATCTTGTTGTCGTTAAATGTACCGTCGTTAACGGTAAGAACTCCGCTTTCTTTATTGATGCCGACGTAAGCATCAAATGTGCCGCCATTAATTGTATAATCTGTGAAGCTCCATACGGGTCCTTTAAAAATTCCGTTGTTTATTTCTACATAACCTTCGCAAATATAAACAGCATATTCTGACGCTTCAAAGGTTCCGCCGTTTATTTTCAGCGTTCCGTAAGAATTAATTGCAGAATACATAGCCTTGAAGCAACCTGATTCAATGGTAAGTGTACCGAGGTTAAAGATTGTATGAGCGAATTCAACGCTGTTCTGAACCGTACCATCTTTTCCGCTATCCCTGATTGTTATGTCTGCATCGGAATCAATCCATAAAGTAGTCGCAGTTTCATTAAGCAGAGTTTTACCGTTGAGGTCAAGAGTAAAGGTGCCTGAAGAGATTGTCGCAGTTTCGGTAAGTGTAATGTTATCAAGCAAAGTAAGTGTACTGCCTTCGCTTCTTTCCGCAGATTCAACAGCCTCTTCAAAAGTTTTATAATTACCGATAAGGTTGCCGTCTTTGTCAGTTACGGAAGCAATATAATGCTCCTTGACCTGAACATAACCTTCAATGCTTGTTGAATCTTCAGCAACTGTTATCTTTTTACCGTCAGCATCGTAGAAATAACAATCTTCTGCAAGTAAATCTGTAAGACAATTTTCTGTGCTTGTATAATCAGATGAATACACATTTATGTCAAAGCCATCCGGGAAAGTGCCGCCGCTGATATCAACAGAGCCTTCAAAGTTATCTATCCAATTGTTGATTATAATTTCAGAAGATTCACAATTTATGAAAGTGCCTCCCTTAATTTCAAGCACACCGTTATTTTCTAATTTTACAGCACATCCGTATTCATTATTATATTCAACAGTACCGTTAAGAACAGTAAGTTTTCCGGGAGATTCTGAATAACCCACAAAAAATACGCCGGAATAAGATTCACTTATAATTTTTCCTGTTTCTGTTTCAGAGGTGTCGGTAACAGTCAGATGGCAGTCATAGCCTTCAAGTACCACACCAATATCAAAGTTTTTGTCTCCCATATCAAGCGTATAACCATTCAGGTCCAGAGTAAACGGAGAATTGACTCTGACATAACAACCATCAGCGTTATCTAACAACTTAAGTGTGCTGTTTGGGTTTGTCTTTGTTGCTGTAACAGCTTCTTCAAAAGTTTTATACTTGCCGATAAGGTTGCCGTCTTTGTCGGTTACGGATGCTGAAACATCCTCTTTCACCTTAACATAGCCTTCAATGCTTGTTGCATCTTCTGCAACTGTTATCTTTTTGCCGTCTGCGTCGCAGAAATAATAACCGTCTGCAAGAACTTCATTTGCGGTAACACCAAAAGCACTGAATCCCTTAGGGAATTCGCCTCCTTTTAAAATGAGACTTCCGGTATCATCATCGTAAACTGTGTATTCGCCATAGGGTGTGCCTGTGTCATAACCTTTTTCATCAGTACCTGTGAAGCTTCCGCCCGTAACTTCAACCGTACCGTCATTCAGATAAATAGCCGCGTTACTTTTTCCTGTAAAGTTGCCGCCTTCAATATAAGTTGTGCCAAAATTCATAATGCCGACTTTACCGCTGAAATTACCACCGTAGATATACGCAGTTCCGCTGCCATTCACTATTCCGTGTCCATTTTCAGATTCAAATTTACCATTCTCAATATATGCTGTGCCGTCAGTTCTGATCGCTTCATAATTACCGGCTTCAACTTCACCGTTTTTGAATGTGAGTTTACCGGGGTTTGCAATTCCACAGTCACCCTTGAAAAATCCGCTTTCAATGGTGAGAGTGCCATAGTTAAAGACTGTATATGCAGTTTCACCATTTGTCTGAATAGTACCGCCTTCTCCGCTGTCCTTGATTGTTACGTCTGCATCAGGTTGAATGTTCAGAGTAATATCCGTTTCATGAAGCAGAGTTTTGCCGTTAAGGTCAATAGTTAACTTTCCGTAGTCGATATACGGATTACCTGCAACAGTAACATCAGCAAGCAGAGTAAGTGTGCAGTTTTCACTTTCCTGTGCAACTGCAACAGCATCTGCAAAAGTTTTATAATTACCGATAAGGTTGCCGTCTTTGTCGGTTACGGATGCTGCAACATCCTCTTTCACCTTAACATAGCCTTCAATACTTGTTGCATCTTCTGCAACTGTTATTTTTTTGCCGTCTGCGTCGCAGAAATAATAACCGTCCGCAAGAACTTCATTTGCAGTAACACCAAAAGCACTGAATCCCTTAGGGAATTCGCCTCCTTTTAAAATGAGACTTCCGATATCATCATCGTAAACTGTGAATTCACCATAGGGTGTGCCGCTGAAAAAACCATCCTCATCATCTGTACCTGTAAAACTACCGCCGGTTACTTCAACTGTGCCGCCATTAATACTTAATGCTGCAAAGGCATTACCTTTAAATTCGCCATCTTCAATATAGGCTGTACTAAAGTTTGTAAACGCATTGTAACCGCTGAACTTACCGTCATAAATATAGATGGTTGCATCGTTGTTGTTGACTATTGCAGTACCATCTACAGATTCAAAAGTGCCGTTGTGAACATAGGCTGTTCCGTAGTTAGTGATAGCAGAATAATAACCGGTTGCAACAACTTCACCGTCTTTGAAAGTAAGTGTGCCATGGGTACTGATACCACCATCGCCTTTAAAAATACCTGATTCAATGGTGAGAGTGCCTTTATTCAATATTGCAACAGCAGTTTCACCATCTGACTGAATTGTACCGCCCACACCGCTGTCCTTAATTGTTAAATTTGCTGCTTTTTCAACCCATAAAGTATTCGTTGTTTCATGAAGGAGAGTTTTGCCGTTAAGGTCAATTGTGAACTTACCTGAGTTGATATACTGAAAATCTGTAACAATAATATTATCAAGCAAAGTAAGTGTGCCGTCTTCGGTTCTTTCCGCAGATTTAACAGCATCTTTAAGAGTTTCATAATTGCCGATGAGGTTGCCGTCTTTGTCAGTTATAGAAGCGACATAGGTTGGCTCGGTGTTTGCATCTGTGTCAGATACTGCCGATACAGATAAATTCATCGGCACGAGTGACAGAATCATTGCCACCGCAAGTAATATACTGATAAGTTTGTTTGTTTTTTTCATAAGGTTTTTCCCCTTTCGTACTTTTGACAGCAAATTATGCTATCAATAATGTACAATTGTAAAATCGCAATAATATATTCTGATCACCAGAGAGATGCCGTTTTCTTAACGTGACGGAGAATTGCATTATAGTCTGTTATCATTACTCTGCCGTTCGAGTCGACGTCTGCACAAGCAAGCGCATATCCTTCAAGAGATGTGATTTTCTTAACGTGGCGGAGAACCGACGAATAGTCTGTAACCATAATTTTACCGTCACCGTCAACATCACCAACGAGATGGATTTCGGCATCAAGCGTAACATTATCCTCTCCCACAGTAACCTCATAAAATCTTGTTGCGTGGTTATCCTTTGAAACTTCAAGAATATATCCGCCTTTGGTTACTGTTTCAAAAGCATATTCTGCAGAATTGCCTGTTACCATAGTTTCGTAGGCGTTTTCTCTGTCGCCTGATTTGTAAAGAAGAAGTGTTGCTTCGTTTTCTTCATCGCCAAAGCTTGTTACTGTGCCTGAAAGAGTTTTATAAAGCTCTTTACCGCAGATTCCGCAAGTTTCACCTGTTTGATTTGTGTGCTCACATTCAGTACCGCAACCGTTTGCACAGATGCCGTTAAGATTTGACCAATTATGATTATCTGCATCAAATTCACCGTATTCTTTACCGCAAACATCACAAACAGCTTTTTTCATGCAGGTGGCTGTACCGCCTTTACATGGGGCGGTGTAGGATTCACCGCAAACGGTGCAGGTGCCTGCATTTTCGCAGGTCGCGTTTCCGTTGTGTTCAATAGCAGGACGATATACGGTAATTGAAAACCTTATCTTGTAAGGAAGATAATGTGTAAATTTCGGGTCAACAGTTGAACCATACTCTTTTTCTAAAACAAAATCTTCTTCATATACCTCAGAGCATGAAGCGGAAGGTGTTATAAGAAAATAGTCAGACGGCCATACATTCTGAAATCCGGAAGTACCTTTTAACTGATACGAAATAGCAAAAACGCCGGTTTTTTTATCGTAATTTCTCAATATAATATAATTTAAAATACTAACTACATCGGGAATTTTATCACTTGAAACATCATTCAGGGTAATGGTGTACGGACCTATTGTGTAGGTATCACCAATAGCAGGGTTGTAGGATGACGATACAGATGATGCCGAAAGCGATGACATTGTCATAAGCATTGCGATGATGAGCAGTATGCTTATAAGTTTGGTTATTTTTTTCATAAAGTTTTCTCCTTATGTACATTTTCTGATAATAAATTGCGTTATCAATAATGTGCTAATCCGCATTCACATACGGGAAGAATACCGAAAATTCTGTGGAAGAAGTTTGCTATACTCCATACAATTTTCAAGAACCAATTACTGCTGTGGCAGATATGTTCGCAACCTGTTAATGTGCCGTCTGCAATGCCTTCTTCAATATAATCGCAGATTTCATTTATGCCATCTGCTATACCATCAAGAATATACTGTTCATCTTCGCTGTAGTTATTTTTTACACCTGTACCGCCAAGATATTCTTTTACGATTTTCTGAACTTCTTCTCTGATGTAATCCTTTGTTTCTTCTGTAAGAACATCCTTATATTTATCAGTAAGCTCGTAATAGCGTTCCATTGCTTCATGATATCCGCTATAATCTGCTTTTTTCTTACCGCAAGCACAAATTTCACTGTCAGAGAATTTATGTACATGTTTATCAATAATTTTTATTCTGCCTTCACCATCAGGGTTGCCGTACTGTTCTTCTGTTATTACGCCATTAAGGTTTTCAGTAAAATATTTTATAAGCATTTCTGAATCGCAGGGTAAGTTTTCAGATTCAACAACCTCTGCATCTTCAAGCATTGTAAGGCCGTCACCGCCCTGAGCAAGCACATAAGCACTGCCTGCAAGTGTGTAAGTTTTGTTAAGGTCAACAGGTTCATTATTTACAAGAACATTCTGTACCCTGCGTTCAAGAGTTTCATCCATTCCCATAAAATTCCCCAGACTATCAGTAATTACGGGAGATTCAAGATAAGTATGTATTTCAAATGTTACACCTGAAACCTGGAAGAAACCGCCGAGAGATTCCGGGCAATTGCGTGCGCCGTGTTCAAGCACATCAACAAGCTGCTGACCCGTAACTTCAAGAACACACATATCGTTATTGAATGCGTTCACATCCATAAGGTTTTTTCTTGAGACATTGCCGATTGCCACATCTGCACGTATTCCTCCACCGTTTGCGATTGCAACATCAGCACCTGTTACTGCGCGATAAGCATCTGCAACAAAGTCACCTGCGTTTGTTTCTCTTTTACGTACTGCCCAGCTTTTGTCAGTATCATAAGCAACAAGAGTTGTTTCAGATATACCGATTCCTTCGTAAAGATACTCAATTTCTGATTTATATCTATCGATTATATTTTTTACTTTTGTATATTCACCCTGTGCTGAAGATGATAAAGTTTCAACATCTATTTCATCAGGGTTAATAAGTTCAGTTTCCATTGTGCCGTCAGTGCTGATTGTCAACTGACCGAAATATTCAAACTTTGTCTGAGTGGATGAAAGAATTACATCTTCTCCGTTTTTATTTTTATATGTTGCACTTTCAATTTTTTCATGCGAATGTGCATCAAGAAAAACGTCAATACCCTCTGTTTCGGCAATAACATCTGTTGATTTCCAGCCATCTGTTGTTTCCGCAATTCCAAGGTGACCCGCTGCAATAACAATGTCTGCACCGTCTTTTATTGCAGAATCAACGCTTTTCTGAATGTTTTCATAAAACATTTCATCTGACATATCACCGGGATATGTAGGAAACCCGTAAATAAAATTACCGTCTTCATTCTTAAAATAATCAGGTGTTGATTTTGTGATAGTTTCAGGAGTGGTAATACCTACAAAAGCAACCTTTGTTCCGTTTACATCCTTTATTGCGTAAGGCTCAAGCACAGGACTCACGGAAGTAAGATCATAAAAGTTTGAACTTATATATTCATACTCTGCTTTATTTTCTGCAAGGTCAAGGAAAGTTTCCATTCCATAGTCAAATTCGTGATTTCCCGGCACTGCGTAGTCATAACCTGATGCATTCATTATTTCAACTATTGCAGAGCCTTCTGTCATTGCACCGATAACTTCGCCCTGAATTGCATCGCCTGCATCAATTGCAACAACCGTATTACCCTGCGAAATCAATTCTGCTCTGTACGCTGCAAGGACAGCATAATCATCAATTGCACAGTGAACATCGTTTGTGTAAAGAACAACTATGTCCCCTTCTGCGTTTTCCGCAAACGCAGTTGTCACTGTCCCGAAAATAAAAATAAATGCAATAATAAGTGAAATAAATTTTTTCATTTTCATACAAATCTCTCCTTAATTATCCGATTAATATTTCTTTAAGCGTATCTTCCACACACTCATCAACATATTCTGTAAATTTGCCGAAAACACGTTTACCTAATTCACGGCAGTCAATAGAAAGCACTTTTTCTATTTTTTCTTTGCGCAAATTTTCAGGCACATTGTAAATCATCATTATGTGATTAAGTGCTCCGCTTATTCTTGTTTCCAGCGAAACTGTGGTGTCTGTTGTCATAAGAGTTGCATAATTAATGCCTGAAATAAGTATTTCCGCTTCAATATACTGCTCCTCTGTCCAGTCTTTGCAATAATTTTCAAAAATGATTTTTGCTCTTTCTACTGCGCTTGACCTGATATAGTCAACACAAATGGGACTTGAATAAGTAGAAAGGAAAAAGTCTTTGGCAATTTCGCTTTCTTCGCAGGCAGATGCAACCGTCATCAGTTCAATACATATAGCAAGCATTGAGCTTACTCCTTCATCTGCTTCCTGCTCGATTAACTTCCATTGAAATCTACGCAGCATCTTAACAAGTTCTGCTAAAAGATGTTCTTTTGTGGGAAAATGAAATGTAAGATTTCCTGTGCTCATTTCAAGCTCATCGCTTATTGCTTTGATTGACGTGTTGGAATAACCCTTTTCAAGAAACTTCCTTGATGCAACACGGATAATTTCCAGTTTAGTCAGCTTCGATTTATCAATTCTTGCCATTTTTCGTCTCCGTTTTCTGTTTTTGCACATTTGCAAATTTTAACTTCTATGCTATTTTAGCATATGTGCTAATTTTAGTCAATATCCAATTTGTCAAAATTTTGACAATTATTTTTGTAATTACATATAAAAAAATGCCTTTAGGGCTTTTTCCTAAAGGCATTTGAAAGTTTAGAAGTAACAGGTAAAAAGTTCAGGTCTGCGATACAAAAAAGTCCGGGTGCTTTGTCAACACCCGGACTTTTCTTATGAATTTATTTACCGAAATCAAGGAATCCCTTAGCTCCGAAAAGTTTGTATGTAATGTCGTTTGCTTTTTTCAGCACCTTATTAAGCAATACTTCCGCTTTGCCTGGTTCTTCTTCAGGCGCATACACGCCGATTTCCACCAGCATATCATGCACATCATCAATCAGAGCATTGTCCTCTTCAAAATTGTTTTCTGTGCAATTAATCATTTCTTTTGCTTTATCAAGAAGTGCCTGCTGCTCATCAGTGAGAACATAACCTGTTTCTTCGCAATATCTTTCAAGGTCCGGAATATAGCTTCTCACAAGAGGACTAACATTTCTTGCGCCGTTGAACTGAGGATAATAATATCCGTCTTCTTCAAGGTTATCGCAATCATCCACCGTCTTTATTACACCTGTTGCAAGGTTAAGAGCAAGTGAAAGTGCTGTGTTGTTATATTCAAGCTCATGCTTCTGCTGATAGAAGAACCACGTTGAATCTTTGAAAATAGTTGTCGAAATATCAAGCGAACCGTCAGGAGAAAGCTCCCTGCCCTCTGTATCTTCGAACTTTTCGCCGTATGCTACAAAGCTTGTACCCGGCGCTGTTGAATCAATATTGATAATTTCATCAGAGTTTGTAGTCGGAGCATTTTTCATAAATCCGAAAAGGCTGTAGTCGCTTGTGCAAGCACCGAAGGGAAGTCCGTAGCCTGCGATAAATGAGAAGGTTACGCCCTCTGCTTCAAGATTTTTCATAGTCTGCGGAAGATTGCGTTTTGCCTCGTAAAACTTATCAACCTCTTCTTTTACAACATCGGAAGAAATGCACCACTTGATTTCATCGTATCTTTCAAGAGGAACCATGTTGCAGAGTGAAGGAGTAGGTCCGAAAAGGTCAGTTGCAAAGCCCTGAAGCACCATATCAATCAGGTCTCTCAACACCTGCTTCGGGAAAAGCCTGAGCGCAATATTCACAACATATCCCCAGGGTTCGCCCACAAGGTCGCTGATAAGGCCGTTATAGAAAAGGTCTGCTGAATTATCGCAATACTGCTGTGTAAGCAGGTCGCCGATAATTTCCGTTCCGTCCCATGCACCCACAATACCTACAACACGTCTTATATGATTTTCAGCTACTGTAGGATATGCATCCATATACGCTGATACAACAGATGCGCCCATGCTCATGGGAATAAGCACAACTTTCTCTGCACCTACTTTATTATTTTCAAGGATTGTTTCAATAAAGTCGTGAAGGCCTTCGACGTTCTTTGAAGTGTAAGAAAATGCACTGTAATTGAAAACATAAAGGAAATCTTCATAGTTTTCGCCGAACTTTTCTTTAGCAATATCTTCGCAGGGAATTGCAGAGAAGAAACGTTCTCTTGCTTCACTGCGGTATTCACCATCACGCATTGCCCACGGATATTCAGAAACAGGCATAGCGTATCTGGGAGTTACAACTCTCGGATGAGAGTTTCCCTCTTCATCAACAAGATTAAACTTAAAAAGATTTCTGACTATTGTCTGAACATCTTCCTCTTTAATTGTACACTGTCTTATAACGCCTGAAAAAAGAAGATTGAAAACAACAGAAATAATAGCTGATATAGTTTCCTTATCGGAAAAAGCCTCATCAAAAGAGTTGAAAAGATTCCATCTTGTGGAATACTTGCCCTCGGCAATAAGCGGAGCATAGTTTTCATAATCCTGAAGAGTACCGTTTTCAAAAGCACCTTCCTGCGTGTAGCTTTCATCAAAAAGATATGAATAGCTCTGACCTATACCTGTAACGAAAACAATAAGGCTGTTTTCATTTTCGTCAAAAACGCTCTGCATATCACCGTCTGTTATCATTTCAACTTCAGGCTCTGCCTGCACAGCCGTGGCAGGTATCACCATAACAGAAACGAGCATTGCAAAGGAAAGAAGAACTGCAATAAATTTTTTCATTTAATTTTCCTCCTGATAATATTCTACTGATATACTAACATTTATTAATTCTTAATTCAATCAGCTTTTTCAAATTCGTCTTTTTGAACAACCCGGCCGACCACTTTTCAGCAAAATGCCGATATATGATTTTTATTTTTCTGCACTGTATGCACCTCTTGCCCACAAAATCCATTTTGAGCGTTCAAGAGGATTCACTCCGCGACGGGGATTTATATGCTCATTTCCGTCACGACATTCGCGATAACCGTAAAACGACTGCGAAAGAACAGCTTTGCCCGAAGATAAAGCAGCAAGCTTTTCCGGAAAATTCATTGATGTTGCTACGGGTACAATTGCTTCAAGGCTTACAATACCTGAACGGATAACGGGAGTGTCATATTCACCGCCCATTTTGATTATTTCAGAAAAAATCTTACCTGAAAGCTCTTCAGGTGCTGTTACCCTGATTTTAAGAAGAGGTTCAAGAATAGTTGAACCGAGCTGTGAAAGTCCGTTCATAAACGCCATAGGTGTGCAGACAAAGAAATCAAGTGGATGGGTATGTATTGTGTGGTGTTCTCCGCCGACGAGCGTACATCTGAAATCCGTTACTTCCCAACCGTACAGACCTTGTTCAAGGCAGGAATTAAAAGATGTGCGTATATGGGACTGATATCTGTAAAAGCATTGATTTGACGGAAGTCTTCCGTGGTAAGATACGCCGTAACCTCTCGGCATCGGTTCAAATAAAAATTCAACTACTGCCCAGCAGGGTTTGGGCATTGTATAGCTTGCATATGCCGTGCCCTTTCGTGCAGGAGTTTCTTTATAAATAACTGTAGGCGGTGAAAATTCAGCAGAAAGGTCATATCTTTCTTTCAGAAGATTACCCAGGACCTCAAGCTGTATTTTTCCCGTTGTGCTGATTGTAATTTCTTTCTGTCCGTTTTCCCATTTTGCATCTATATACGGCTCTTCATCAGAAAGCTCACCGAGAGCTGCCGCAAGAGACGGAAGCTTAAGGGGGTCAGAATCTGCAGGTGTAACCTTAACGCGTAAAAACGGATTTACGAGTTTTGCTTTTTCACTCACGGCAAGAGAGCCGATAAACTGTCCCGTCTTCGCTGACGGAAGACCGCAGACAGCTGCAACATCTCCCCTTTTGACAATTCCCGTGTCGGTAATTCTTGCACCGGAGAACTTTTTAATCTGTGAAACCTTTTCTTTCACGGGAGGTTTTTCTTCAACTTCAACTGCATCAGATTCAACTTTCTGTCTGCTTTCAGGCACAAACAATTCAACTTCATCCCGGTTTGCTATTTCTCCGCCGAAAAGTCTTATGTGAGATACTTTGCCAAGAGATTTATCGTGCTCAATTTTAAAAATTATTCCGCATAAATCTTCGGTTTCTCTGCGTGTTGAATCAGGCATGAATTTAACAAGCACATCTGCAAGGTCTTTTATGCCTACAGAATATTTCGCACTGCCGAAAACAACAGGAGTCAGACGGCAGGAAGAAATCTCTTCCCGAACAATTTCTTCCGCACGCTCATAAGATAAAACTGTTTCGTTGAGGAAAGCCTCTTCTGCCTCGTCATTTATATCAGCAAGCGTTTCAGTTGCGCGCACAGCAAATTCATCATCGTCAATTCTTCTTACAACAGGATTTTCAAGGCCCTCATTTTCGGCAGATGACAAAACGAGATGAACCTGAGGCGAAATATTTTT
This sequence comes from Clostridia bacterium, assembly GCA_017935325.1. Taxonomy (GTDB): domain Bacteria; phylum Bacillota; class Clostridia; order Oscillospirales; family Acutalibacteraceae; genus SIG575. Next base: position 3,157 of record JAGBHV010000087.1, on the reverse strand, counting down.
CAGTTCATTTATAACCTTATCAGTATCTGAGCCGGCTCTGTCGATTTTATTTATAAAAATTATTCTCGGAAGATTTGCGTTATCAAGCGATTTTAAAATATTTTCCGTATGAGCGCGGACACCCTCTACTGCTGAAACGATAACTACGGCATAATCAAGGGCAGACAATGCACGTTCAACTTCACCTGCAAAGTCAATATGACCCGGAGTGTCAATAATATTGATTGTAACTCCGTTGTATACGGTTGATGCCGTTGCCGTACGCACGGAAATCCCCCTCTGCTTTTCAACAGAAAGACTGTCAGTTGAAGCTGTACCTGCATCAACACTGCCTGCCTGACGTACTGCACCCGTCAGATACAAAAGCTGCTCGGTAAGGGTGGTTTTGCCCGAGTCAACGTGTGCAAGTATTCCTATGTTATGAAAAATACCGGACATTCTTTATCCCCTTTCCGTTGTCGTCAGAAATCAATATCAATTTTATATTCATCATCAATCAGTACAACATTTTTGTTATGTTTTTTTGCAGACAAAAGAATTTTCGCATTATCTTCCAACGCATTTTCAATTGTAAAATCATCACTCAGACGGTTCTCAATTACATTTTCGTATTTCTTTATGTTATCAAAATTTCTTTTTATGTAGTTTTCACTCATCACAAGGCAGATGAATTTAATGTTTTCAGAATACTTTTCACTGAAATCTTTATCCCAATCAAAAGGAATATAACATCCTTCAACGATGAGATTCTGATTATTCTCTATTGCAGTTTTTATTATTTCACGCACAATCGGCCAGAGAAAATCTGTCAGTTCTTCATCGTCACTTAATGGTGTAAGGTCCGTATTCCCGCTTCGTATAAGACCCATTTTCAAGTGGTCAATTGAAAGATAAGGATATTTATATTTTTCAATCAATTTCTGTGCAAGACAAGTCTTGCCCGTGTGGGATGCTCCCGTTATCAGAATAATCATTTTTGTTTCCTTTTCAACAGATATTTATCAAAACAATTATATCACTTAAAACAAGAAGTTTCAATGCTATGTTATATTATCAGGTCACACACAAAATATGTTTTTGTGTATTTATTGACATGACTGTCAAAAGCGAGTAAAATGTCTGTAAGGATTTTACAATCTGATAATAAAAAGGAGCGACTGAAATGAAGAAAAAAACAGTTATTACAATTTCTGCCGTTGCCGCCTTTGCCGCTGTTACGACTGCAGGAATATGCCTGAAAAAGTTCAGCGAATTAAGTAATAATCTTCCCGAATACTTCACCGTAACTGCACACACCGGCTGTGAAAACACAAAAGATAACTCACTTGAAAGTATTTCTGCAGGAGCTGATGCCGGAGCAGATATTGTCGAAATCGACCTTCACTTTATGCCTGACGGCACTCCTGTGCTTTGCCATGACAAGCCCGAAAATAACAGTACAGATGAAAGTTTACCCTCACTTGAGAGTGCGTTTCTTCGCTTATCGGAGCTTGATATCAGAATGAATGTAGATGTCAAATCTGTAGAAAATATCTCTTCAGTTTTTCCCCTTGCCGAAAAATACGGTGTTGCTGAAAAAATCTTTTTCACGGGAGTCAACGAAGAATTTGTCCCCGCAATCAGAAAAGACGCACCTGAAATCAGATATTATCTCAACGTCAGCGTTGATAAAAAGAAAAAGGCTGACAAGGATTACATTGATTCCCTTGTTGAAAAAGTCAAAAGCTGCGGTGCTGTCGGCATTAATCTTCATTTTAAGGGATGTTCAAAAAAGCTTGTTGATGCATTCAGAAAAGAAGGATTACTTGTTTCTGTCTGGACAGCAAACAAAAAGTCTGAAATGTATTATTGTCTCAGTCTTGCTCCTGACAACATCACCACAAGATATCCCTCTCAGCTCATTTCACTGATATCACGTAAATAATTACGGTTCTGCAGTTAAAAACACCGCCTGACATTTTAACGCCGAGCGTTGATAAGGAAGTATTTCTTTAAAATGTTAACTTACGGCACATAATGCGTCAAAACCCACCGATACGCGACAGCGTAATCGATGGGTTTTTCCTTTTCTTGCACACGCAATTTCGCATTTTAAAGTGCTTCGCAGTTTCGTAGAAAAGGAAAATCTCTTGAATTGAAGCCAAAAATGCAGCAAGGTTGTCGCCTTGCGAGGCTCTTGGTGATAATACAAGGAATTTTGTTCGAGAAACAAAAACTTCCTTACCAACACTCGGCGAAGGATCCACGGGTTGTCTGTTTTTTAATAAAAATTTTTACCAGAGCGTCGCTGTCTTTTTAACGTGTCTTAAAACTGCGTTATAGTCCGTTACCATGATTCTGCCGTTTCCGTCAACATCTGCACAATCAAACTCATAGCCCTCAAGACTTTTTATCTTTTTAACGTGTCTTAAAATCGCGTTATAGTCTGTGACCATAATTCTACCATCGCCGTTAATGTCACCTTTAAGGTGAATTTTTACATCCTGTGTGAGACTTTCGCCATCAACTGTAATTTCATAGCTTCGTGTCACGTGGTTCTTTTTAGAAACTGTAAGGATGTAATCACCGTCTGCTATATTTTCAAAAATATATGTGGCTTCTGTTCCTTGCAAAACTACCTGATAGGTTTCTCCCGAAGCATCGTTTTGCAGAGTAACTGTTATTTCATCCGTTTCTGACATAAAGCTTGTAATTTTGCCGCCGACTGTTGTCTTTTCCACAGGACCAAGAGGGTCAGTGTAGTCTGAAACATAACTTTCTCCGCAAACTGAACAAGTATAGGTTGTATAGCCATACTCATCAAGTGTAGGCGGTGTTACAACAGAAATATAATTGTGTCCTGTTGCTTCAACAATTGTGTCTTCGAGTGAAATTTCATTTATGCCGTTTTCATCGCTGAAGATTTTACCGCATACAGAACAGGTCCAATATTCAATATTGCCGTCTTCTGTACATGTCGCTTCTGTTGCCTCTGTCATCTGCAGAGAATGGCTAAGCCTTTCGATTACTGTGTTTTCGTTTCTCACATATCCGCAGACAGTACATTCTTCGTGTTCTGCACCGTCTGAAGTACAGGTAGCATCCGCATCTGTTACCCATTCAAAATCGTGAGGTTCATTTATAAGAGCTTCACCGCAGGAGCAGACCTTGAAATGAT
>JAGBHV010000086.1 GCA_017935325.1 Clostridia bacterium | reverse complement strand
TAGGGGTCGATGCCTACATCGACCCGTCAGATTTTATGTGAATTTATTCGGGCGGATGTGGGCATCCGCCCCTACGATGCTGATTTTAATACCTCGCTAAATTATAATTTATCGTTGATATTTCCAAACGTGTCATTCTTGAGCGAAGCGAAGAATCTCGTTTGGAAATGCTTTATGTGTTGCCATTTTGAGATCCTTCGCTTTCGCTCAAGGATGACAGCAAAATGGCAAGGTTAGCCACATATAAATTATAGTTTAAAAAACCGGATATGGGCATCATACTCGCAAATTATTATAAAACTCACATCAGTGATAGCTGAAAATTTATAAAAATAAAACCTAAAAATGCATCAGGAGTTAAAAAAACTTCTGATGCATTTAACTTTATTCGAACGACTGATTTTATTGGTTTTTCAAAGATTATGTTTTTTCAGCCTCTTTTTTAATCTTTCAGGCACTCATAATAACCTCTGATTTGTTCTTCGGTTGGTTTATAGTCTGTTTTTGAACAGCAGGGAATGTTAGGCTTTGAACCGTCTGTATAGTAGAAAGGAGTCTGCCTGTCGTTTTCGTATTCCTTGCGGCATTCTTCAAGATGAAAATCAGGAATGTCATAAGGTACACCGCCGTTGAGTATTGAACGGTGAGCAAGAATTGCAACGGAAGCCATTGTTACTGCAGAATGGATGTCATAAGGATGCTCGGGCTGTGTGTTGTTTTTTATGCAATCAAGGAACATTCTTGCTACTATGTAATCACCGCCGCCGTGACCGCTTTGCTCGATGAATTTTTCATCTTTATCGTTCCATGAGGGGTCATAGAGGTTTACTTCTTCCAATCCTTCAGGAACTGACCATTCGTTGTAACGCAACATAATCTTTTTGCCCATGCCGCGGAGATTTTCAATCTGTCCTTCTGTTCCGCAGAAGCGGTATGCGTTATGGTGCGCACCGAAAGCTGAACAACCGGCTAATTTGAAAACGGAGCCGTCATCATTAAGAGTTGTCAGAATTGCGGCTCTGTCTGCAACATGTCTTGCAGTTGCTTTTTCGTGAAAAGGTTCAAACACAGGTGCGGCACTTACTCTTTTCGGGGTTGCACCTGTTGCATACATCAGCGGAGCAAGGGAATGTGTTATGTAGTAAGAACGGGGAAGAAAATGCCTCCAATGCTCAAGGAAATATGCATATGATTTGCTGAACGAAACATCTGTTGTGGAAACAGGGTGATTGTATTCGCCCTCGGCATAGAGAATTTTTCCGAGCGTACCGCCGTCACAGACCTTCTTCATTTCACGGTTGAAAATCATCTGCGGATAATTTTCTGCAAGCATATAAATTGAATTGCTTTCTTCGTAAGCACGTATGAGCTCAACGCCCTCTGCCATTGTGCCGTTGCTTATGCATTCAGAGAAAACGTGTATACCTTTTTGGAAGCATTTAATTGCGTAAGGTGCATGCTCGTGAAAATAGTTTGCAAGAACAACAGCGTCCATTTCCTGCTCAATGAAATCATCAAAATTTTCAAAAACGGGAACTTCCATGCCGAGCTTGTCAAGGCCGTCACGGGCTCTTTTTTCGTTAAAATCGCAGAGAGCCACTATCTCACAGCCGAGAAGAATCATGTTCTGTGCAATATCAATACCGCGGCCTGCACCGAATATACCTATTTTAAATTTTTTCATAATAATACCTCCTCATAAGGGGTGTGCTGTATTAAGTTTATCAAATTTATGTAAAACTGACAATAGAATTTTTAAATTTAATAATCTGAACGTGCAAATAAATTTTAACGCTGATTGTATTTAGTTGAAATATGTTGTATAATCAGACAAAGGATGTGGTTTTATGAAAATAATCGGCAGTGACTACGACGGTACGCTCAATCACGACGGAATAGATGATAAAAAGCTGAAAGCTATTGATAAATGGCGTGAAGCCGGTAATATTTTTGCTCTGATAAGCGGTAGAGGACCGGGAGATATCCTTGAAATTTATAAAGAAAAGCAGTTCGGTTGCGATTATCTTGTTGCAGATAACGGCGCAGTTATACTGAAGCCTGACGGAGAAATTGTGTCTGATATCAGGTGTGACGGAAAAATTGCCGATGAATTGTTAAAGCTTCTGCTTGAAAGCGGTTGCCCGTGGGGAGAAGTGCATACAAGCTTTCCCTGCAGAGTTTATACTGATAATGAAATGTGTGTTGAAGATGACGGATATACCTTGGAAACCGTGCCTGAAATACCTTATTTCAATCAGATAAGCACAATGCTTGATGATTTTAAAGAAGCAGAAAGAGTGACTGCGATTGTAAAAGAAAAAATGGGTGACAGGCTGAATCCTTTACAGAACGGAAGATGCATCGATATTGTAAGAAAAGATATGGACAAAGCAAAAGGCCTGTATCTGCTGATGGAAATTGTCGGTGCACGATATGACGACATTATCGCAGTAGGCGACAATATAAATGATACAGATATGATACGGGAATTCAGGTCTTATGCAATGGAAAGCGGAGTTGAATCAATAAAAGAGCTTGCTGATTACACAACAACGGGAATTACCGAACTTATAGAGAAAGAGCTTGGTGAAGATAACATAAAAAAAAGAGACACTCTGGAAATTATTTTTATCCGTCATGCAGAGACAGATTACACCGATATCGGAGACAGAGATAACTGCGACGGCGAATTGACCGAAAGAGGCGAAAAACAGTGTGATGAGCTTGGCGAAAAGCTTAAAAATGTGCCTATAGATGCATATATTACAAGTTCTTTGCTGCGTGCATTCAAAACGGCAACAGGTGTTGTAAAAGCAAAGCAGAATGAACCTTTGCTTGAAATCTGTCCGGAAATTATTGAATGCGGATGCACTCCCGGTTATTTCGGTTGCAGTGAAGAATATCTTAAGCGTTATTATAAAAACACAAAAATGTGCGAAAATCTTTTCGGAAAAGATAAATATGATTTCGGTTGTGAAGCAAAGGAAGATAATATTATACGTGCCGGAAAGTTTATAGATTATCTGAAAAACAGATTCACTTTCGGTCAGCGTGTTGCAGTTTTCAGCCACCACGGAATTCTGGAATATCTTATTCCCACCGCTTTAGGGGTCGAACCCCACGTTTTCAGATTTGCTCTTGAAAATATTTCCATGACTGTTGTGGAGTTTTGCCGTGACGGAAATGTGGTTCTGAAAGATGTAAATAAATAAAGAGGTGAAGAAATGTTTATGGTTTATTGCCTCGGCCCGCTTTATCTTATAATGGGTATGGGATACATATTAAAATAGCGATTAACAGGAGATGTTTATATGAACAAAACGGCTAAAAATGCAGGTGCAGACGAATTAACTCCGTCAATACCTCAATATTTTTCATGGATAAATAATACAAACGAAGGCTCAACAGAAGAACATACACTTATTAATCTTGAGTTTTTCAGATATCTTCAGGATACTTATGGCATGAATATAAAAATTTATGCGTGGGATGCAGGCAATTTTGACGGTGCAAGCGAAGGCTACGGCAATGTAAACGGAGAAAAATTCCGCAGTCAATATCCGCAGGAATATAAAAATGTTGTTTCAAAGGCAAAAGAGCTGGGAATCCGCATGGGCTTGTGGGGAAGCCCTGACGGTTACGGTGATACGGAAGAAACGCAGAAAGAACGCTTTGATTTCTTCGTTCATCTGTGCCGCGACCATGATTTTGCACTTTTCAAGCTTGACGGCGTGTGCGGTCATCTCCGTCCTGAAAAAGCAGGAGTTTTTGCCGATATGCTCAAAGAGTGCAGAAAGTATGCACCTGACCTGATTGTTCTTAATCACCGCCTTGAATTTTATGAGGCAGAGGAATTTGTAACTACATATCTGTGGAACGGAACGGAAACCTACGTTGATGTTCTCTCATGCAATCAGAACACAGCCATGCACAACCGTGCGTTTATGTTCACACGCGGTCATACGGATAACCTTGAACGTCTTGCAGAAGACCACGGAGTATGCATTTCTTCTTCAATAGATTATTTTGAGGATGAATTGATTTATCAGGCTTTCAACCGTTCACTTATTCTGGCTCCTGAAATTTACGGTAATCCCTGGCTTATGCGCGATGATGAATTGCCGAAGCTTGCAAGGGTATATAATCTTCACGCAAGAAATGCGGAAATTTTAGTAAACGGAAAAATTCTTGATGAAAGCTACGGCGAAAATGCCGTTTCGCGAGGCAGTAAAACAAAACGTTTTATTTCAACGGGAAATAATTCATGGCAGACAAAGGTAATTTCAGTTAAAATCGGCGAAGAAACAGGCATTGAAACTGAAAAAGAAGTTGCAGTAAATATTCATCATCCTTATGAAAAGCATCTCGGCTTTTTCAAAGCAGGCGATACAGTGGAAATTGAACTGATGCCGTTCAGAGCAACGCTTGTTGAAATTGCAGCGTGTGACGAAGCTGAACCGATGCTGACAAATTGCGAATATGAAATTGTAAAAGAAGATAAATCGGGAATACCCGAAGAAGTGAAATATCTTTATTCTGAGGGCGGAAAGGTAAACCTTATTTACAAGGGTGAGACAAAACTTTTTGCAGAAATTGAAAAAACAGATATAAAAGAAAAAGCACCGTTATTCCTCGGTACAATAGATAATGAAGTGAAAAATCCCGCAAACGGAGAATTTCTTTATGAAAATGCTATGTTTGCAGTAAATAACGATTCTCTTGAAAGCAGAAGCCTTAAACGCTCGGGAAAAACGGAAATTAAAGAAGTTCAGGCGGCAAGGGATGCTTTCTTCAATCAGCAGCATTATAAGCTGCGCGGCTGCGAGGCAAAAGCAATGTTTGATATGAGGGATGACACTTTCTTTGATTCCCAGTCAAAAACTTATATTGACGAAAACAGACGTATTTCAGGCGGTTGTCTGCGTGTTGATTTCAAAGAAGAAATTGAATGTGACAGCGTTGAAATTGAGTTTTTTGCAGGTGATTATGCAACAAGAGAGGTTGCCGCGCAGAATATACCCGTTATAGCCGAATATTCAACCGACCTTGAAAACTGGAAAAGCTCAGGCATGGTGAATTTAAGCGTTAAAGATGATGATTTCACATCAACGGTTGTTAAATTCACAGCCCACACTCTTTATGACCTGCACGGCAAAAAAATAAATGCAAGTTATTCAGTTGGCGGTGCAATACGTTATCTGCGTATTGAAAATCCCGTTGACAGAATTTATGCCGTAAGGCTTATTAAGGACGATAAGGTGATTGAAACCAAAAACGCCCACGGCAACAATATGCAGGCTCATTACCGCCATAAGAAAACTGCGCTGAGCAAATGGAAAGATTTTGTTCTGCCTGAATACAAGGCAGGTTCAAGTCTTACCGTTGCAGTAAACGGTGTTCACGGAGAAGAGAATGTTTACTGCGTATGCGAAATTGACTCAAAAATCTTCGGATTCCCGAAACGTGCTCCTGATTATAAAGCAAATCAATGGGAGCACGCAGTCTGCTCAAGCGACAAAAACAACACCTTCTTTTTTGAATTGCCTGACAATATGCAGGGCAAAACAGTAAGAATTCATGTGCTTTTCTCTGACAGACGCAGAAGCGATGCCGTGTGCGATGCTTATATCTGTGAGAAGCATTGAGTGATATATAAACGGGTGGTACAGATGAAAAACATTTCCGATATAGATAAAAATTTTAAAGTAAAGACTGATATTCACAAAGACGATATCAGGTTTTATGATGTGAATGAAAAACCGTTTGAAGTTTACGGCGTTTTTTATGAAGATTCAAAATTCAGAAGACTTCCCGAGAAAATTGCCCGTAAAGTCAATGACAATGTTCTTGCTCTGCACGCAAATACGGCAGGTGGAAGAGTACGGTTCATAACCGACAGCGAATATGTTGCAATTCATGCACAACTGCAGTCTGTGGGGAAAATGCCCCATTTTGCCATGACGGGCTCGGCAGGCTTTGATTTGTATATCCGCGAAAATTCACGCGAGCGTTATTTTAAAACCTTTGTTCCGCCGTTTGAAATAACTGATTCGTACGAATCAGTCGTTGAATCCGGTAACAGAAACTTAAAGGAAATCACAATTAATTTTCCTCTTTACAGTGAAGTGACCGCACTTTATATCGGACTTAGTGAAAAAGCAAAGGTGTCTGAAGCTTCCCCCTACACCTATAAAAAGCCGATTGTTTTTTACGGCTCATCAATCACGCAGGGCGGATGTGCATCACGTCCCGGTCTTTCTTATGAAAGCATTCTGTCGCGAAAATTTGATACAGATTTCATAAATCTCGGTTTTTCAGCCGGTGCAAGAGGCGAAGATGAAATTGCAGAGTATATCGGCAATCTTGATATGAATGTTTTCGTATATGACTATGACCACAATGCGCCTGCTGCTGAACACCTTAAAAATACCCATGAGAGAATGTTTGAAATTATCCGCAAAGCAAAACCCGATTTGCCTGTAATTATTATGTCAAGACCTAAATTCATTCTGACGGATGATGAAAAGGACAGGCTTGAAATTATTAAGGCAACATATCTTCACGCAAAAGAAAAGGGCGACGGAAAGGTTTATTTCATAGACGGCGAAGAACTGATGAAGAAAGCGGAAAACGACGGCACTGTAGACGATTGCCACCCGAATGATCTGGGATTTATGTCAATGGCAGAAGCAGTGGGAAAAGTTCTTGAAAAGATTTTATAAGGGGGAAGAAATATGCCCTATGATAAAAAACCGAAAATGATTCTGTTTGATGTGGGCGGTACGCTTTTTGATGATACAAGGTGCATTGCACGTGACGGATTGAGCGCCCTGAAAAAGTTTTCAAAGAATCCTGAAATTGCAACTGATGAAAAGCTTGAAAATCTCTGGAACGAATACATGGCTGAAATTCATTCGGATTTAAAATCAGTTTCAGGTATAAAGCTTGATATGCCGTTGTCTTGTGTGCTGAAATATGTTACAATGAATGCAGGTCTTCGTTTTGATATTTCAATGCCCGAGCAGGAGGAGATTTTTGACAGATTCAATTCTTCAAGGAAAGTAATTGACGGTGTAAAGGAGCTTCTGGAAGCTCTCGATTCTCTTTCAATACGTACAGCCGTAATCAGCAACAACGCAATGAGCGGTGAGGGTCTCAGGCTTTCAATAAACAGATGGATTCCTGAAAACAAAATGGAGTTTTTCCTTACAAGTGCAGATTTGCTTTTTACAAAGCCTGATAAATCTCTCTTTATCGCGGCAGCAAATTATGCTCACGTTGACCCAAATGATTGCTGGTATTGCGGTGACGGAAGAATTCCCGATGTTGACGGAGCAAGAAATGCCGGTATGACACCTGTTCTTCTTGATGAAGAATCAGAAATTCCACTTGAGTGGAGAAACGACGGCGGCAGTGGAGAATACCTTGCAGTAAATAATTGGAACGAGCTGAGAAAATATATTATTGAAAGTTTTAAAATTTAATTTATATTTCACTAGAATTTTCAGGAGGTAATGAAATGTATCAGATTAATAATTTTACAAACAATGACGATGTTAATATCGTCGATGCGAAAGGTCCGTTTTGCGTTATTGAATATAAAAGAGACCTGAGCGTTACACCGGCTACAGCGATGACTGCATATTACTGCAATGAAATGAACGTAAGAAAAAGGCAGGTAATATGTGACCTTTCTTATTCAAACGGAATCACTTGTCAGGCAGGCTCAATGCAGTGGTCAGCAGGTAACGTTAACGCAACAACGGGAATCAAAGGCGTAGGCGACCTGTTGGGTAAAGCAATGCGCGGTAAAGTTACGGGCGAATCGGCAATCAAGCCTGAATACACGGGAAACGGCACACTTGTGCTTGAACCCACATACAAGCACCTTATTCTTATTGACCTTGCAGACTGGAACGGTTCAATAGTTCTTGATGACGGACTTTTCCTCGCCTGCGATTCGTCAGTAAAGCACAAAGCAGTTATGCGTTCTAATATTTCTTCTGCCGTTGCAGGCGGTGAAGGTCTTTTCAATCTCAGCCTTAACGGAAACGGCATATGCTGCATTGAATGCGATTGCCCGAAAGAAGAGCTTATTGAAGTGACTCTTGAAAATGATGTTCTTAAAGTAGACGGCAATTTTGCAATTGCATGGAGCGGCAGCTTGTCTTTCACAGTCGAACGTTCAGGTAAAACACTTATCGGTTCAGCCGCCTCAGGCGAAGGACTCGTAAATGTTTACAGAGGAACAGGTAAGGTTCTTTTAGCTCCCGTTACAAAGAATCCCGTTTTATAATAGCTTTGACAGAAAGAAAAATGTGGCTGTAAAAAACCAATTATATGTGACTAACATTGCCATTTTGCTGTCATCCCCCGACGTAAGCGAAGGATTTCAGAATGGCAACAACAAATTATAATTTGTCTGTATGTTTAATGTTATATCGTAGGGAACGGCGGTTTCCGACGTTCCTCAAATAATATGTGTTTTAGCGGTTTGTCGACAAGCGCCAAACCCTACAATGTTAAAATTAATTATACCGATAAATTATAATTTATCGCTATGTCTAAAACGTTATTGTAGGGCGGGGGCTTGCTCCCGCCGTTTGTTATTTTGTGTAAGATTTTGCGGCAGGACCAAGGCCCTGCCCTACGAGTGTTAAAATTAAATTGAGATTTCGTAGGGGTCGGCGTCCTCGACGACCCGTTAAATTA
>JAGBHV010000085.1 GCA_017935325.1 Clostridia bacterium | reverse complement strand
GCACTTTAAAATGCGAAATTGCGTGTGCAAGAAAAGGCGAAAACCACCGATAACGCTGTCGCGTATCGGTGGTTTTTAACGCATTATTGTGCCGTAAGTTCACATTTTAAAGAAAAACTTCCTTATGGGAACTCGGCGAAGGCATCAGCCTTTTTATATCTTTCCGCATATATGGTTATGCCGGTTTGTAAAAATTCTCTTAGAACTTCATTGCTACGTCCCAAGCCTGCCAGATAACAGTTCTGAGGTTGCCGACTTTTGAAGCGTCACCAACGATGTGAACGTGTTTTGCTTTTTCAGCAACGGGAGCAGGTCTGTAACCAACTGAAAGGATAACGCTGTCGCAGGGGATGTCAGTTGTTTTGCCGTCTTTATCAGCGATTGTAACACCGTCTGCACGGATTTCAGTTGTTTTTGATTCAAGGTGAACAGGAACATTGTTAGCCTTGAAGCAGTCACGAAGGAAGCTTGTGTTTGCAAGAGCAACACCGGGAGTTGTGATGAGGTCGTCCTGCATTTCAACAATTACGGGTTTCTTGCCCTGAAGGAAGAGGTCGTAAGCAATTTCGCAACCTGTAAGACCGCCGCCGACAATAACAACGTTGTCGCCAACTGTCTTTTTGCCGAGAAGGTAATCGCAAGCTTCAATACCGTATTCTTTAGCGCCTTTAACAGGGATGCTGTTGGGTGTTGAACCTGTTGCAACAACAACTTCGTCAGCATCAAGAGAAGCAATATCCTTAACTTCTGTGTTCATCTTAACAGTAATTGAGGGATATTTCTTGATTTCTCTGTTGTACCATGCAATAAGGTCACGGTCTTTTTCTTTGAAAGAGGGAGCAGCTGCAGCGATGAATACACCACCGAGAACATCACTCTTTTCATAGAGAGTAACTGTATGACCGCGTTTTGCAGCAACGAGTGCCACTTCCATACCGCCGATACCGCCGCCGATAACAGCAATTTTCTTTGCTTTTTTAGCGGGAGCAATCTTATATTTCTTTGACTGCATTGTTTCGGGGTTAAGTGCACAACGTGCGAGGCCCATTGTATCTTTAAGGTCCTGAGTATTAGCGTGACCTTTTGAAGATGAGAAGTTGAAGCAACCGCTGTGACAGCAGATACAAGGTTTGATTTCTTCAATTCTGTCTTCGATAATCTTTGTAATCCATTCGGGGTCTGTAAGGAACTGACGAGCAACACCTACACCGTCAATTTTACCTGCTTTAACTGCTTCTGCACCAACGTCGGGTTCCATACGTCCTGCACAAACAACGGGAATGTCAACGAATTCTTTGATGTGAGCAACGTCGTCAAGGTTACAGTTCTGAGGCATATACATAGGCGGATGTGCCCAGTACCAGGAGTCGTATGTACCGTTGTCAGCGTTGAGCATATCGTAACCTGCATCCTGAAGGTATTTTGCAGCCTTTTCACTTTCAGCCATGTTACGGCCGACTTCTGTATATTCTTCGCCGGGCATTGCGCCTTCGCAGAAGCCCTTCATTTTTGATTCAACTGAGTAACGGAGAGAAACAGGGTAATCGTCGCCGCAAGATTCTTTGATTGCTTTAACAACTTCAGCAGCGAAACGGTATCTGTTTTCAAAGCTTCCGCCGTATTCGTCAGTACGTTTGTTGAAGAATTCAATTGCGAACTGGTCAAGAAGATAACCTTCGTGAACAGCGTGAACTTCAACACCGTCAACACCTGCATCACGGCAAAGTTTTGCAGTTTTTGCGAATGCTTCGATGATTTCGTGAATCTGATGTTTTGTCATTTCAGGACAGATGATGTCATGTGCCCAACGTGAAGGCTGGGGAGAGGGTGAAGCAAGTTCATGTGATGTATCAAGAATCGGTTTTACAAGTGCACGTGTGAACTTGTTTTTGTGAAGGGGAGCAACAAGCTCTGTAATAGCCCATGAACGTCCCATACCTGCTGTAAGCTGAACGAAGAGCTTTGCACCTGTCTTATGGATTTCATCCATAAATTCTTTGAGTTCTTCAAACATTTTAGGATTCTGCCAGAGCCATTTGCCCCAGAAAGTATCGCGAAGAGGAGCAATACCGGGGATGATAAGACCAACGTTGTTGTTTGCTCTTTCGAGGAAAAGCTTTGCAGCTTCCTTGTCAAAATGGCAACCGCCCAGTTCAAACCAACCGAAAAGAGATGTACCGCCCATGGGGCACATAACTATTCTGTTTTTGATTTCAACGTTGCCGATTTTCCAGGGAGTAAATAATGCTTCATATTTAGCATCCATTATAACAACACTTCCTTTTCATTTTTTGAAAACATAGTTTTACAAATAATAGTATATCTAAAAGTTAATTTTTTGTCAATAATTATGATGCAAAATCGGAAGCATTTTGTTTGACAAGATTTTAATAAGGTTGTATACTTAATTTAATCAGTAATTAAGCGGGGGTAAAAATGGCAAAGTCAAAGAAGAAAAGAAGAAAAAAGAAACAGGATAAAACTCCGCCTGTTCCGCCTATAGTTCAGTTAAAAAAGATTGCAAAGGGTCTGGGGATTGCCTTCGGACTTATTTTTCTGATTTCAATTCCGAGTATTATTTTTCACTTTGTGACTGATAAATATTTTCCCGTTCCCGATGAGAATTATTTGTGGAAATCAGTTGGCTATATCGGCACAATAATTATCGGTGTTGTTTCTTTGGTTGCCGCATTTTTCGGAATAGGTTACAGAACAAGGGAAGAAAAACCGTCGCAGAAATTTTATATTGCAGTTTATGCAGGCATTACCGCAGGTGTATGTGTGTTGCTTTTCGGATGTTTCCTGATGTACGGCAGTTTTTTCTCTGAAGAAGCAATGGTAACGTATTTTTTTAATTTATTTCTGATATTTATCCTTGGACTTTCATATTTGTTTTCGCGAGGTTCAATTGATACGTGGCTTCGTCACCGCGGTAAAAGTAAAACATATATCCGCAAGCATAAAAAAGGTGTAAAAAATTATTGGTTGTATGAAGAATTGAACAAAGAATGTAATTTAGGTGTTGTATATTATCTCAATAAGTGGTTTGTAATTCTTTATCCCGTAACATTTGCACTTATGTTTGTGCTTGGCTGTCTGAAACCTGTAACTTACATCACGGCAATACTATTTACAGGTATGGTTCTGATGATGATAGTTATTGTTGTTTTTTCTGACATAGTTAATTGCAGAGAGTTCTATGGTGATTCTTCTTCTGATTTTACGGCAAACTTTCTTCATATTTTAGGATTCAGAATTATAGTGCCTTGTTATGCTCTTCTGATTATTGCAGTTGAGTGGGTCATTGTTTTTGGCATTAACCCCATTTCTGTAATTACTGATTTTATAGGAGGCTTTTAATATGATAAATGCCTTTAAGTTAACAAAAAGATTATTGTATCTTGTTTTGTTTCCTGTTTATTTTGTAATATCAATAGGTCTGACAAATCTTACAGATAAAGTCTTTTTGTCATTTGCAATTGCTCTCGTTTTTCTGATAATAGGCATACTTGCTCTTGAGTTTCTGGCAAGGAAAAAATATGCGGATAAAGCCAATCTGCTTACTGATAAATGCGACCCGGAAGCATATCGCGATTTTCTCCTTGAAATGTTGACGAAAAAATTAAGTAAGGATGACGTAATTCAGGTACAACTTCATTTATCATATGCGTATTATTACTGCGGTGATTTTCAGCAGATGAAATATATCCTTGACGGAATAGATTTAAGGCAACTGGAATCAAAAAAGAAAAACATAAAATTTGAAAACCTGAAATTTGAGTATTATTACAGGTGGTTTTTCTATTTCCTGAAAGTTGAAGACATTGAGTCTGCAGAAAAAACGCTTGATATCATTGATAATCTGTTATCTTCTTCAGAAGGGGTATTAAGGGAGATGAACGAAAGCTCTGTCAGAATGAAACATATTTCCCTTGATTGCCGTAAAGGCGAAATTCCTGATATTGAAGAAAAAGTTAAATATGAATCAGAAATTGATAAGATGCTTCGTGGGGATAAAATGTTCTATAAAGTATCAGACAACAATTTTCTCGGGGATTATTATCTCCGAAACGGTATGAATGATAAAGCAAAAGAATGCTTTGAGTTTGTCGTTCAGAACGGAAACAAGCTTTATATGGTAAAAGAAGCAGAATTAAAATTAGAAGAATTGAAAAAGGAGAAATAAAAATGAAAACTTGTTTTATTGCACACAGAGGTTACAGCGGAAAATATCAGCAGAACACAGAGGAATCATTCCTTGAGGCTGTGAAACACGGCTCAGGCGGAATAGAAACTGATGTACGTTTTACAAAAGATGGTGTACTCATCGTTAATCATAACGATACTGTTGAATATTTTGACGGCACAGAGCTTGTGCCTGAAGAATCAACATATGAAGAATTGATTCAGAAGCCTATAAAAAATGAACATACAGACACAGAGCTTTATGTATGCACTTTTCAGCGTTATCTTGAAATCTGCCGTGACGGAAATATGATTTGCTTTATTGAATTCAAAGGCAATTTCACTGATGAAATGATTAATAAAGCATTCACAATGGCAGGGGAGATTTACGACCTGAAAATGTGTTCTCTTCAGTCTTTTGAATATGATAATCTTATCAGAACACGTAAGGCTTTCCCCGAACTGCAGATTATGTACACCTGCGGTGAACGCGATGCAAATGTCGAAAGATGCCTTGAAGACGGTTTTGACATTGATATGTATTACGGAAACGTAGATGAAAAAACAGTCAAAGATTTCCATGATAAAGGGCTTAAGGTTGCTCTCTGGACTGCAAACACAAAAGAAGCAATGGAATTCTGCTGGTCAATGAATGTTGACTACATAGAATCAGACTACTTCGCAAATGAAAAGTGTGAGTAATTATGCCGCCCTTGCCTAAAGGGAGGGGGACCGCGTAAGCGGTGGAGGGATATATTAAATGAATTGCAAAAGAAACGATATCCCCCAGTCATTTTTACAAAACGACAGCCCCCTTTAGGCAAGGGGGCCGATTCTTATAACCCGGAGGAATGATTTTGGACAGAAAGCATAATTCTGAACTGACAACCAATGCAAGAATGTTACGCAAAAATATGACTAAAGAAGAAAGTCATTTGTGGTATGATTTTTTGCGTAATTATCCTGTTCGTTTTTTGCGGCAAAAAGTAATAGATAATTTTATTGTTGATTTTTATTGTCATCAGGCAAGGCTTATAATTGAACTTGACGGCTCACAACATTATGAAAAACAAGGCCTGCTGAAAGATAAAATAAGAACTGAAAGACTAGAAAAAAGAGACCTCACGGTTATGAGAATACCGAATAATGAAATAAATTGTAATTTTAATAATGTTTGTGAATATATTGATTTGTTTGTAAAATCAATGATAGAAAACTGATAAAAATGCCTCCCTTGCCTAAAGGGAGGGGGACCGCGTAAGCGGTGGAGGGATAAATGAAAAGTTCTTATTTTTTACAACTTTTCACAAACATCTCAATTAATTTCCTCTGCAAATCGTCTTTCCTGAAAATGTGTTCAGGGTGCCATTGGACTCCAACGCAGAAAGGGTGAGATGAGCTTTCGTAAGATTCAATAAAACCGTCGTGGCTTACTGCGGCGGTTTTTAATTTTTCGCCGAGCGTTTTGACAGCCTGATGATGTGTGCTGTTAACGGTAATTTCTTCCTTGCCGAAAATATCAGAAAGCAGACTTTCTTTTTCAATTTTTACCTCATGATAGTTGTTGAACATTTTAGCAGAATCTTTGTGCTTTTCTTTCTGAATATCAGTAATATCCTGATAAACACTTCCGCCAAGGCAGACGTTTATAAACTGCATACCTCTGCAGATGCCGAAAATAGGTTTGCCCGTTTTATAAAATTCATCAAAAATTTTCTTTTCGGTTTCATCTCTTTTTGCGTTTGTTTTACCGCATTTATCAGTTTTTTCTTCATTATAAAAAGAAGGGGTAATGTCACTTCCGCCTGTGAAAAGGATGCCGTCGCAACGCGTTGCTTCATCTGCATTTTTAACGAATTTCACATCTGCACCGCACCGTTTGAGTGCAAGGATATATTCAAAATCAGCACATAAGTGGTATATTAAGTTTGAACTTTTGATTATTGCAATAACAGGTTTCATTTTTGCCTCCTATGTGAGATAGTGATAAATTATAATTTGAATGCAAAGTGCATAGTGCAGAGTGCAAAATTGCGGGTGGGCAAAGCCCACACCCAAACATAATAGCGTCGCAGACCCGAAACTCTGCATTTTGCATTCTGCATTCTGCACTAAATTATAATTTATTGTGCAATTAAAACTGAGCAACGCCTCCCTTGCCTAAAGGGAGGTGGATTTTTTGTGCTTGCACAAAAAAGACGGAGGGATATTATTACATTGATTTCATTAAACTTTTTTTGCAATATCCCCCAG
>JAGBHV010000084.1 GCA_017935325.1 Clostridia bacterium | reverse complement strand
TCGCTATGTCTAAAACGTTATTGTAGGGCGGGGGCTTGCTCCCGCCGTTTGTTATTTTGTGTAAGATTTGGCGGCAGGACCAAGGCCCTGCCCTACGAGTGTTAAAATTAAATTATGCGTAATTTTCAGGCGGACGCCCAATGGGCGCCCCTACGATAAAAAAATTAACTGCACGACAAATTATAATTTATCCGTATATTCAGGCTATAGGCTCCCCTTGAAAATGCAAGGGGAGCTGTCAGAATCTGCGATTCTGACTGAGGGGATTTTTCGCTGAAAATTATAATTTATCCGCCTAACAAACACTGGTCGAATTCGAAGAGTGCTTCGTTTATTTCGAAAATGTTATAGTTTTTATTAACGATAAAATACTCAATGATTATATCGAATTTATTACTGTGTGAAAGGGCAAATCCCGCTTTCATAAGCATATCTTTTGTTTCTTCAAGCGACAATTCAAGAGCAACAGCAAAGGCAATTGCCGTTGCTTTCTTCGGCTTGTAATTTGTATCATTGCGTATTTTGGAAAACAGTTTACGGTCAATGTTTGCTTTTTTATAGCACTGTGCATCTGTCATACCTTTTTCATCGATTTTACGCAGGAGCATCTGCGAAAAGCTCTCATCAATCTGACCCAATGCATCTTTCAGAGATTTTTTATCATGCGGAGCACTGCAGCACTTACTTGCCATCGGCATTGGCGGTGCACTCCGACTATAAGATGCGTCATCTATAGCACTATCAGGCAGACTATATAATTCCGTTTCTTCGAATGAAAGCACAGATGCCGACAAATCCATATCATCTGACTCAAAGCAAACAGTACGGTTTCTCGCGTAATAACTTCTTTCATCAACATATCTGTCATCAATATAAGATTTGATATCTTTAAACAGCTTTTCACTTATACCGAATGACGATTTATCATAAACTGCTATAAAAACATCCATATCGTTTTCAAACAAAAATGAACTGATAGCATCCATAGCCACCTGAAACGCTTTATCTTTCGGGTATGCGTAAGCACCTGCTGAAATAAGCGGAAAAGCGACAGACTTACAGTTATTCTGTTTAGCCAGCTTCAGACTTTCAATATAACACGAATACAGAAGTTTTTTCTCGCCTAAAAGTCCGCCTTTCCATACAGGTCCTACTGTATGAATAATATATTTGCAAGGAAGCCTGTACCCTTTTGTAATTTTTGCCTGACCTGTTCTGCAACCACCTAAAGTTCTGCATTCTTCAAGCAATTCAGGGCCTGCAGCGTCGTGAATTGCGCCGTCAACTCCCCCGCCACCGAGCAGAGTTTTGTTTGCAGCGTTTACTATTGCATCACATTCAATTTTTGTAATATCTTGTCTTATTATCTTTAAAGGCATGTTCATCACCATTCCGAGAATAGCATATAAAAAATATTTTGTCAACATAAAGGAAAATTGCCGAAAGTCAATCAAGACTTCCGGCAACTTCTGCGTTAGTAGGCTAAAACTATTAAAAGCAATTACGCTTTAATAAACTTTTTGATATCAGATACACCCTGATATTTAGCAACACCGTTTTCATCAACAACTACAAGAGTAGGAGCCTGTCTGATGCCGAGTTCCTTTGCAAGGTCAGCGTTTTCTTCTGCAATTACTTTCTCAAATTCAACATTTGCTTTGTTGAGGAAAGACACTGCTGCCTGACAGTTGGGGCAGGTTGCTGTTGTGAAAAGAATTGTTCTGTGTGAGATATTTGTTTCTGCAACTTCAGCAGTTTCACATTCACAAACTTCAGCTTTTTCATGAAGCTCTGAATTCATTACATCGTAAAGCTTACGGTGCTTGTATTCCTGAAGTTTACCATCGTTCCAGTTCTGAACAGGACGATAGTAACCTGTAATACGGCTGTAAACTTCTGCATTTTCGCCACATTCGGGACATGTGAAGTGTTCACCTGCGATATATCCGTGATTCTTACATACAGAGTATGTGGGAGAAATTGAATAATAAGGCAGTTTATAGTTCTGTGCAATTTTGCGTACAAGGTTTGCAGCAGATTTCCAATCAGGCATTTTTTCGCCGATGTAAGCGTGGAAAACAGTACCTGAAGTGTATCTTGTCTGGAGTTCATCCTGAATATCGAGAGCTTCAAAGATATCTTCTGTGTATCCTACAGGAAGATGTGAGCTATTTGTGTAGTAAGGTGTTTCGTCACCTTCTGAAGCTGTTTTGATATCGGGATATCTCTTAAGGTCGTGCTTTGCAAGTCTGTAAGATGTTGACTCTGCAGGTGTAGCTTCAAGGTTGTAAAGGTCACCGTACATTTCCTGATAGTCAGAAAGTTTCTCTCTCATATGGTCAAGAACCTGCTGTGAGAAAAGCTGTGTTTCCTTATGAGTCATATCCTTGCCGAGCCATTTTGCATTAAGACCTACTTCATTCATACCGACAAGACCGATTGTTGAGAAGTGGTTTTCAAATGTGCCGAGGTAACGTTTTGTGTAAGGATAGAGACCTTCATTGAGAAGCTTTGTGATAACTGTTCTCTTGATATGAAGTGAACGTGCTGAAATATCCATCATTCTGTCAAGACGTTTGTAGAAATCAGCTTCATCTGTTGCAAGATAAGCGATTCTGGGCATGTTGATTGTAACAACACCGATTGAACCTGTGCTTTCACCGCTGCCGAAGAAGCCGCCTGATTTCTTGCGGAGTTCTCTGAGGTCAAGGCGAAGTCTGCAGCACATACTTCTTACGTCGCTGGGTTCCATATCACTGTTAATATAGTTTGAGAAGTAAGGTGTGCCGTATTTTGAAGTCATTTCAAAGAGAAGCTTGTTGTTCTCTGTTTCTGACCAGTCAAAATCTCTTGTGATTGAGTAAGTGGGAATGGGATACTGGAAGCCTCTGCCGTTAGCATCGCCTTCAATCAT
>JAGBHV010000083.1 GCA_017935325.1 Clostridia bacterium | reverse complement strand
TTGCACTTCGGCTGAATTTTTCTGAAAATTTACGTTTTGCACATTAACACTTCCGCTTTTTTTCTGGAAAGAAAAAGCGGAAGTGTTCTTCTCTTCTTTTCTCTTACTCTCTCTCTTCTCTATCTCTTTCTCTATCTCTGGGTAACATTGTGCCACATTGTGGTCACATTGTGACTCTCTGTGCTTTCGCATTTTTCGTGCACTATCCGTTTCCGAACCTACTATTTAATTTACAACGCGTTGGAAACTAATAATTTATTCTGAAAGGAAATCAAATGCAAGTTTCCCGCTTACAGAGTGTTTACCATCAAAGACATCAATTATCAGATTATCTTCCGCACCTGCAAGGGTATAAATTCTTTTGATTTTTTCGTGAGCTTTCTTACTTGCTTCAAAAGGAAAAAGCTTATCTTTTCTGCCCGATTCAATCAGCAATTTTCTCGGTGAAAGGCTTGCTGCAAAATCATAGATTTCACCGACAGACAGAATACCGGGAATATAATTATCAGGACAATGCCATAAAGACAGAATACTGTCACGGAATGTATTTACATATCCGCTGACAACTGTTTTCCTAACCCTTTCGTCAAGGACAGAAGCGTACAAAGCAGTAAGTCCGCCACCTGAAATGCCCATGCAGGAAATTCTTTCTTTATCGACATTTTCATACTGCATTAAAATATCAACACATGTAATCGCCTGAAGAACACGCATTGAAGCTACAGTAATACCATAAGGAAGAAGATGATGGGAAAGTTCATCACATGAACTGATATAGAACGGTTTAATCAGGTCTTTCCTGAGCCTTGCTTCACCAAATCCGAACAGTTCAGGCGATACTACTATACATCCGCGTTCTGCAAGTTCGTGGGCAAAACCTTTCTGATAATTATCAAAGTATCTGATATGCTTTTTCTTACCTTTTTTGTTGATTGAAAGTATCTGTCTTACGCCGTAACCGTGACCGCAAAGAGCAACAACACCGGGAACTGTGGACTCAATTTTTTTCGGCAAAGAAACATATACAAGCATCTTTAAACCTGAGCAAAGCTGAACGCTGTATTTTTCAAGATTATATGTGCCGAAGTCAACACTATCCCCTGCTTTTTCAAGCTTCAATTCAGAAGCTTTTTCTGCTTTCTCAAGGTTGAAAATTCTCTCTGCATTTTCTTTTATCTGAGCATTTATTCTCTGCACATCATCTTTTGTTTTTGCATTCTGATATGGGTCTTTATAATTTTTATTATAAAGACTTTCCATAAATTCATCAGGAGAATATGGACTTGTTTTCATATTTTTCATCCACCATTAAAAAGTAATTTTACCTGCGCTTATAATATTATCGCTGCTGTTACCAACGAAAATTTCATATTCTTTATCAACATTCCATTCACCGGTTTCAGGGTTATAGAACCTGATGTCTTCAACTTCTACTTTGATTTCTGCTGTTACCTTTTCGCCTTTATTAACGCTTACACGTCTGAATCCTTTGAGAAGCTTTACAGGGCGGTCTGTTTCTTGATTTTTGCTTGAAACATAAACCTGAAGCACTTCGTCACCGTCACTATCGCCTGTATTTGCCACATCTGCAGTTACTGAGATTTCATTTCCGTTTAATCTGCATTCAGCATTTCTGATTTCAAAATCTGTGTAAGAAAGTCCGAAACCGAATGCAAAATGAGGCTTGATATTTTCTTTATCAAACAGCGTGTATCCGTGGTAATAACCGTAAGCAATTTCTTTATTTTTGCTTCCGATATGAAGGAAAGACGGATAATCTTCATCTTTTTCGGCCACGGTAAAAGGCAGTTTACCGCCGGGATTGACGTCACCGCTTAAAACATCAGCAAGAGCATTTCCGCCCTCAATTCCGCTGTAGAAAGACATAACAACACTGTCTGCACAATCAATCCATTCTTTTATTACATAGGCACTTCCGCCCATAATATTTACAATAAGCTTTTTGTTAAGCGTTGAAAGCTCTTTAATGAGTTTTACATCTTCTTCAGGAATTTTCAGGCTGACTCTGTCACCGCCGGAGCCTTTCGGCTTTTTCTTGACATTGCCCATATTAACAAGGAATTCGCCTTCCTGCAGCCAGTCACTACCCACACAAACAACAATATAATCACAGCTTTTGGCTGTCTGCTTAGCTTTCACCGTATCACAGCCGTTATAGACTACAACATTTTCTTCGCCGAATCTGTTTTTTATTCCTTCAAAAGGTGTTACAGTATACGGACTGAAAACATTACTGCTTCCGTGGTCGCCTGTGTTGACTTTATTTGCATATCTGCCGACTACGGCAATTTTTTTATTCTGACTAATCGGCAACACTTTATCTTTATTTTTAAGAAGAACAATACCTTTACCCGCAACCTCTCGGGCTAAAGATGTATGTTCTTTTGAAAGAATCACGTTCTTGTCTTCTTTCTTATATTTCGGAAGGATACGAATCATTGCTCTTAAAATTCTGCCGACGGCAATATCGATATCTTTTTCTGATATTTCGCCTTTTTTTAATTTATATCCGAGCAATGAATAACGGAATGTATACGGCATTTCAATATCAAGACCTGATTTCAGGCTTCTTGCAGCATCATAAATACCAAAGAAAAAGTCAGAAATTGTAAAGCCGTCAAAATTCCATTTGTCGCGCAGTATATCTGTAAGCAGAGCCTTATTTTCACAGCAATATGTTCCGTTTACTTTATTGTAAGCTCCCATTATCGACATTGCGCCTGCATCAACACATTTTTTGAAATGGGGAAGATATACTTCGTGCAGAGTCCTCTCATCAGCTTTTGCATCAACGCTGAAACGTAAATCCTCAATACTGTTGAGTGCATAATGCTTAGGGCAAGCGATAATGCCTCTGTCCTGCATAGCTTTTGTCAAAGCAACACCCATTTTACCGAGCAGAAACGGGTCTTCACCGTATGTTTCCTGTGCTCTGCCCCACATAGGGTTACGAAGAAGATTTATGCAGATACCGGCAAACAGATTAGCTCCTCCTGCTGATGCTTCACGTGCAAAAACTTCACCTACGCGGTATTCAAGTTCATCATCAAAAGCGGCTCCTCTGAGCATTGAAACAGGAAAGCATGTACTTTTGCCCAGAACAATTCCTCGTGGTCCGTCTGTAAAAAGCACGGGCGGAATTTTAAACCTTTCACATCCGCCTGCAGGATATGGTTCTGCGTTGTAGAACCTGCCGTTTTTAAGGAAATTTTTAACAGTAATTCCCATAGCACGTCCGCGAAGCATTCTGATTTTTTCTTTGAGGGTCATTTCTTTTACAAGCTCTTCTGAAAGTTCAAGAAGTTTTTCTTCTGTGGGTGTTTTTTTATACTGTTTTACTGCCTGAATAAAATCCATAATTTCCTCTCCTTATGCCATAGTTTTAAGCATTTTTTCATCTATTTCATATTGTGTGTTTTTGCCATCAAGATAATTTTGAAAATCATCAATCATGTAATATGCCATCCGCTCAACTTCTCTGCCCATACTGCCTGCAATATGCGGAGTGATAATTGCGTTACGACACCAGAAAAGCGGATTTATGTAAGGAATAGTTTCCCTTTTAAGCACATCCAGAACAGCGGTTCTTGAGGGATGGAGTATTAAATTTTTAGCAAGAGCAAATTCGTCCACCTGCTCACCCCTGCCCGTATTAATAAAAACGGAATATTTTTTCATCAGTTTAAAATGCTTACCGTTAAGAAAATTTTTAAGTTCTTTCTTATTTGCGAGATGATTGCTTATAACATCACATTCTCTGAAAACAGTTTCAAGACTTACTAATTTAACATTCAGTTTATCTGCCGTTTCTTCACATGCAAAAGCATCATATGCCAGCACTTCAACATCAAGGCTTTTTAATCTTTCGGCAACCATTGTACCGATTGCACCAAGACCTATAAGACCGACTTTTGCCTTGAAATTACCATTGCATTTCTGCGAATGAGCTAACGACATAAGCGGTGACAATTTATAATTTTTGGATGACTGAAAAAAGCCTTTCATAGCAAGCACTATCTGCGAAAATGTATATTCAGCAACGGGAACTGCATTGGCTTTGTATGAGCTGAAAACTCTGATTCCGCAATTTAAAAACGGCTTTGCAAAAGACTGAACCGACCCTGCAGAATAAAACAGAGCTTTTACATTCGGCATATATTTTTTTATTTCTTCTTCTGTGAAATTTATCATTCCCCACGTTGAAAAAATGACGTCACAGTTTTTAAGAAATTCTGAATTATCTTCAAGATTTTCCCTGCAGATTCGTGGTGATATTTGGCCGTATTTTTTCAGTTCATTCAGAATTTCAGAGGTATAAACTTTTTCAAACTTTGTTTTATTTGAACTTATCAATGCGATTTTAATTGGAATCACCTCAAAACTTACGGAGTTTTTTAACATCTCCTGAAAAACTTTTTTCACTTGAGAGATTTGTAAATTCAATCATTACAATTCCGTCAAAATTTTTGCTTATTAATTTTTCAAGAATTTTATCAATATATTTTTTGTCTTTTTTTCTGAATCGCTGCTCTTTTATCAGGTCACGGTATGAAACGTGAACGTTCAGGATATGGTCAATAGTTCTGTCAATTCTGTCCATATCATATTCAAATTTCACATATCGGGACTGAAAATATGTCCTGAAATTTTCACGTTGCAAATCATTTATAAATTTCAGATAAGCATCTGTATTGTTATTAAAAGTATTATCGTGACATTCTGCAGAAATTATCAGGTTATATCCGCTTGCTACATCACACATATCTCTTGCATCGCGTAAAAGCTTTTCATACTCTTCTTTGCTTGTTTTTTCACTATCCGATGTACCAAGCCACACGCGAACAGATTCTGCCGACATTCTGTGTGCAATCTCACAGATATTTTTCCATTCGTTTTTCTTACAGCTTCCGACTCTGTAATAACTGCCGTAAGAACTGATTTTTATTCCCATGTCATCGCATATTTTTTTTGCAGATTCTGCTTCCTTAACATCTTTGACATGCACATCTGCGCCCCATTCGATATAGGAAACACCGTTGTTTTTGGCAATTTCAACCACTTCTTCAACTGTTTTCTTCCTGAAAGTAACACTTGCAAGACCGATTTTTATATTGTTCATATTATCACCCTAAAGTTGAAGATTCCAAAAGTTTTTCCAGCTCGGCTTCTTTTTTTCTGCGGTATTCTTCAAGTTCTTTTTCCATTTTGTTTTCATCAAATCTGAAGAACAACATAGGAATTGCCTGAAGAATAAGACCGAATGAGCCTACAACGGTAAGCATAAAGAAAATACCGTTGAGAAGCGTAGTATAATTTACTCCGCCGATAATACTGTCCTGCAAAGTTGAAGTGATAAGCGGTTTTGTGATATTTTCTGTAAGTGATTGCATCTTTTCGGCATTATATCCGAGGAAATCAATAACCTGCAACACAACAACATTGAAAAGTGCAACTGAAATTTTATAAAGCAGACCTTTGAACGAATAAACCGTTGCTTCAAGACGTTCACCTGTTTCCATTTCGATGCTGTCGGTAACATCGGCAATAATTGAAACAAGAAGCACAAGGCTCATGCCTACGGGGAAGTTTGTGAAGAAACGAAGAAGTGCATACACAATAAATCCTGCTACAGTATTGTACGGTAAAATGTAAACACCAACTATGTAAACAATAACATTTGCTACTGCACCCGCAAATGACATAGCTATCCAGAGAGTTTTCTTTGACATTTTCTTCAGAAGCGGAGGCACAAGAAGCATCGAAAGCATATATGATATACCGCTCATAACAGAAAGCAATGTGGGAAGAATTGCAACAGCATCAATCTGCGGATTTTTGCCCACAAGTTCAAAAATAAAGTTGTTGATTTTATCCATGGGAAGAATACCGATACAGTTCCATCTTGCAAAATAAGGAAGGAAAATAGCACCGATATTGATAATTCCGTTAAAGAAAGCCGCAACAAGTAACGCAATAATTCTTTTATCTTTGAGAATAATTCTGATATTCTTTGATGATTTTTCCTTTTTGGGCTTTATGTAAACCTTTTCTTTAATTCCGAAAAACGAAGAGAAAATCACAATCCCGCTGAACAAAGCGAAAATTGCGGCTGCATAAAAATAACCTTTATCAGTAACATCCTTCTGTCCGTTGCCGAGAAGTCCGATAATAGTCCAGATAAGCACAGACGGAAGGACAGTGCCGAGTGAACCCACTGTATTTGCAATTGAAACAGCTTTCACTCGTGTATCTTTCTGCGGGAAAACAAGAGGATTAAGGCTGTGATGAGGAATTTCGATGGCTGTGTATGCGGTAATATAAAGCATATACATCACAAGCATATACACAAAGTTACCTGCATTACCAAGATTTGTGCCGTCTTTTGCGATAATATCCCATGATTCAGGAAACTGAATCGGGAAGAATAAAAGCGCAGTGAGTATTGCAAGAGGCAACGGAATCCACAAAAGATACGGTTTGCATTTACCCCATTTTGTTCTTGTTTTTTCAACAATCTGCCCCATAATAGGGTCGTTGATTGCGTCCCACACTTTTGTACCCAACAAGACAACAGAAACAAGTGCCATACTTAATTTAAGCACATCTGTCATATAGAAATTGAGCACCGTATACACTGTGCAGTCAATGGAAAGAATGCCCAACGGCAAAAGTGAAAACGCAAGAATTTCTTTTGTAGTGCTTTTACTGCTGATTGATTTTTTCATAATTTATCACTTACTTTCGGCAAGATATTTTTCAAATGGCAAATCAGTTACAGGAATTTTTGTAACAGCATCAAAATAAAGCTCCGTACTGTCGCTTATTGTGAGAAACTTTCTCTTATCAGGGTTTTCTTCTTTGACAACACCGTTTTCTATAAAAACAGCACCGCCTCTGCTGCCTGTATACGGCATTTCTTCAATTATGGCAAAAAGCAATGCCTCAGCGGAAAGAAGCATATCTTTATCATAGAAATAAGATGATATATCCTTATGCCTCGTGGGATAATTTTCAAGAATTTTTCTTATCTCTGAAAGAAGCTTTTCACATTCTTCTTTGTCCCTTAAAAAAGCGGCACAGGCACTCATTCTGCTTTTTATGAAACTGTAATCAACCGTTTCATCCTGTGTGAAATTATTAAAAATATTTTCAATTTTATTTATTTCTTCTTCAAAGGAAACATCTCTGATTGCTTCCTGTTTTTTATTTTTTATATGCCTTGCACACATCAGACCGCCCACCTGTGTGTCATTAAGTGCCGAGCCACCGGGCCTTACAAGTCCGAATGACCCTGCCGCTTCGCCGATTACATATAAATTTTCAACATATGATTCATAATTGCTGTCAGTATCAACACCGCCATTGTTATGCTGTGCACAGACGGCAATTTTCAATTTATCCTTATGCAAATCAATGCCATGATTCATATAAACATCAATTGCTTTTGAATTAAGTTTTTCAAGGCGCTCAATCGGCGTATCTGCAACGCTGTCAGTTTTAAGCAGATATTCCCTGCCCTCGTCAAACAATTTTTCAAAGCAATAATCTGCAGAATTTTTCGTGTAATCAAGATACACCTGTCTGCCCATCTGAATCTGCTCGTAAACTGCAATATCTACTTTTGACGATTCATTCATTCTGCCGAAGCTGAAAGGCCATTGATACCCTTTCAGGAAAACATAATCATTTGCTTTTTCGCCAATGGATTCAGGCAGAAATTCATATTCATTTCCGTCTTTATCAACACTCACAAACCTTGGAATAACCTGCATAAAACTGCCCGAAACATTCCAGCGGAAATCAGTTGACGACATACCATACTGCCATTGTGTGAAATTGCAGAGCCTTACACCCGCTTCAAGCAAAACACCTGTCATACCATGCTGTGATTCGGGAAAAACGGAATGTTCATACATACAGGCAGGAGCACCTGTTGCGGCAATTATATTTTTCGCTTCGATTATTTCAAATGTATCGTTTTCTCTGTTGAGTACAACAGCACCGTAAGCCTTGTTGTTATCAGTTAAAATTTTTATAACCTGTCTGTTATCAAGAAGCGGTGTACCGTTTCCGTTGAGCACCTTTTCTTCAAGCTTTTCGGTCATAATTTTTGAAGTAAGCGGACCTACGGAAGTTGCACGGCAGGTGTTATCATGGTCTGTTTTATATCCGGGAAAGCCGCCGAAATTATCCCGCGGGAAATTAACTCCGTATTCATAAAGACGCATAAAGCATCTTAAACTGTTTACAGCCTGTATATATGCTTTCACGCCGTCTGTTGACCCGCCTGAAAACAAATCCTCAGCCATTTTGTACGGACTGTCCTGAGAAAATCCGTCCATAGAAATCTTATAATAGGTCTGTTTATCGCTTCCCGTATTGCGTGAAGTTCCCCACAATCTGTTTTCTGTGATTACGGCAATATCTGTAATGTTTTCTTTAAAAAGCCAATCGGCAGCACTGTATGCCGCAGCACCGCTGCCGATTATAACGGCATCATATATCTTTCTCATAAAATTCTCACATTAAATCCGCCGTCACAGTCAATTACCGTTCCCGTGCAGAAATCAAAGTTACCGTCTGCGATTGAAGAAACGCACTTTGCTATATCTTCAGGCTTACCCATTCTTTTAATAGGAGTGATTCCCTCCGAAATTAATTTTTCGTATTTTTCTTTTACTTTCGCTGTCATATCTGTTTCGATTATGCCCGGTCTTATTTCAAGCACGCTTACTCCGTATTCTGCAAGACGTGCTGCAAAAAGCTTTGTAATCATCGAAATACCTGCTTTTGAAATGCAGTATTCTCCCCTGTTTACGGATACTGTATATGCAGACATAGATGAAATGTTTACAATACGTGATTTTTCGTTTTTAGTAAGCAACGGAACAAATTTCTGTGTAACAAAAAATGTGCCTTTAAGGTTTATATCAAGAAGATAATCAAAATCTTCAGGTGAAATTTCAAGAATATCTTTTCTCTCTTTAGGGGCAACGCCTGCGTTATTTACAAGCAAATCAATTTTGCCGTAAGTTTTTTCTGCAAACGACACAAGGTTTTCTACGTCTTCCGGTTTTGAAATATCAACTGAAACAAAGTTTACTTTTGAAGTATATTCTTCTTTTAATTCTTTCACACGGTCAGTTTCATTGCGTGAAGTCAGAATTACATCAAAACCTTTTTTCAGAAGTTCTTCTGCAATACCGAGCCCTATTCCTCTGCTTGAACCTGTTACAACTGCAACCATATTTTTCACCTCTTGAGAACGTGTTTTTTATAATACGGCATATATATTTCTGAATCTCTTACAGGACAGCCTGCCACAGATGCATTACGCATAAGTTCTGAACATTTGCTGCACTTAAGGCATACCTTGCTTTTATCAAGAGAACCTTTTTCAAGATAATCGTTATAAAAATCAGGATAAGCAAATGTCATTCTGCCGAAGCCTGCAAAATCAGCAACACCGTCTTTTATAATTTCATTTGCATAATTTATTGCATTTTCCCCTTCAAAGCTTAAGCCCGACATAACAAGCTTAAGTTCAGGGAAAGTTTCATTCAACTCTTTTGTAACATCATGTATTCTTTTAAGACCGATTTTTCCGTCTTCAGGTGCATTGATGCAAGGTCTGTTTACGTGAGGAATAAGATATGGGTTGCCGAGAGTAATATCAATAAACTCAACTCCCTTTTCAGCAAGCTCATTGATAATCCATTTTGCTTCTGTAAGGTCAATTTCGTTTTTCTCATTCACACCGTAACCGTAAGGATAAGGGAAACAGTCACATGCATTGAATCTTGTAGTTATAAAAGTTTTATCGCTGATACTATTCTTCACGCTGTCAATACAATCAAAATAAAGCTTTGTTCTGTTCTCAAGACTTCCGCCATATTTTCCTTCGCGATTAAAAGCACTGAGCATCTCATTGAAAAGATATCCGTGGCAACACTTGACGTCAATGCCGTCAAACCCTACTTCTTCCGCAAGGCGTGCAGCAGAAGCGTATTTCTGCACAATTGAACTTAAATATTCGTCATCTGCAATTATGTAAGGCTGATTTTCTTTGCCGATTTCCCAATGCTCATTTCTGTATGCCACAATCGGCTCAGGTGAGCCGTTGGGTTTGCTGAATCTTCCGCTGTGAGTAAGCTGAACAATTATAAGCGGAGAAAAGCCATGTTTTTCAAGAGAAACTTTTCTCACTTCTTCAAGAAGATTTCTGAAACTTTCTTTTGTTTTTTCGTTGAGAAAAAGCTGACGGGGATTTGCTCTGCCCTCATTACATACTGCTGTTGCTTCAAACCAGATTATGCCTGCACCTGACTGTGCAAAACGCAGATATCTTCTTTTTGTAAGTTCATCTACAGCACCGTCGCGAGTACCGTCACAGCCTTCCATCGGTTGAAAAACTACTCTGTTTTTTACTTCTCTGTTATAAATTTTTATCGGTGTCTGAATATCCGGCACAGCAATCAACCCTTCTGATAGTTATATACAGAAATTATATCACATCATTACAAAATTTACAATGTCAGTTGAAATAAAAATAAAGGTATGTTATACTTTTTCCGGTGATTGATTTATGAAAAATGAACTTATAATTTTTGACTGCTTCGGAGTAATTTTCGGAGAGATTGCGCCGATATTTTTCGAGAGATATTTTTCTGACGAAGAAGCGGCAATTCTTAAAGATAATTTTTTCATTCCTGCTGATTTAGGCGAAGTTACTACTGATGAGCTCTTTGAGAAAATTGCAGAAGAACTCAACATGGACAAAGAGCGCATAATTAAAGAATGGAACGAACTGATTGTATTAAATGAAAAAATAATTCCCGTAATTGAAAAGCTGAAAACAGAGTATACGGTTATACTTCTTTCAAATGCACCGTTGGGATTTGTTGAAAAACTGATGAAAGAATATAATCTTGAAAGGCTTTTTGATAAAACCTTTATTTCGTGTAACCTGAAAATGTCAAAACCGAATCCTGCAATATATAAACATTGCGTAAATTCTTTTGATAAAAAATTCGACAAAATTTATATGATTGATGATAATATAAAAAATCTTGAACCCCTGCCTCAACTCGGCATTACGCCGGTTCATTTTACGGGCATCGAAAAAATGCTTGAAGACTTACAATAGCCAAAAATAACCCACCGAATTTTTCTTTTACGAAATCGGTGGGTTTGTTTTATTTAGTTTTCTATAGGATTTTTGTCTTTATCAAGAGGTTCGGGAACGCCATTGATATCGCCCGTGCTTGGAAAAACGAAAACGTCAAGAACATAATTCTCTTTAACAGGACGGTAATAAATTGTTTGCGAATTTTCAAAGGTGTACCAGCATACTTCATCAGGAATTTCTCCTCCGAAAGCTACTTTCAAAGACAATCCGTTTGAATCATCTATACTGTAGCAAGACAATTCTCCGGGTTCTGCTCCCAATGTTCCGCCCCAGGCTCTCCATCTGTTTTCAAAAATCTCATCTTTAAAGAAAACACATAGTGTCCATGTTCCTTTATCATCGGCACAAAGAGCTGCAAGATAATCTCCTCTTTTTTCCGTTTTTACAATTTCAAGTTCACTATACCCGTTGATACTCAAATATTTTTCTGCGTTTTTTTCAAGTGCTTCAATATTATTTTCAGGAGCGGTGGTGAAAAAATGATAACCGATAATTGAAAGCAAAATAACAACTGAAAAAGATAAAACAATCAGGCAACCGATTAAAATATATTTTTTCTGTATTTTTCTGACTGCTTTTGATATGGCTTTAACTTCCTTGTTTTCATCCTGAACATCGGTTTTGTTTACAAAGTCAACATTCATTAGATTGTATTTTTCTCTGCAGGCTTCACATTCCTGCAAATGCTCTTCAACAGCAGTTTTACTTTCTTCGCTGCAGACCCCGTCGCAATAAACAGGAAGCAAATCATTAATTATATCACAATGAGTTTTCATCCAGATTCCTCCTTATCTGCTCTTTTGCACGGTAAAAAATCAATCTCGCCCAGCCATCAGTTTTTCCGAAGAGTTCACCTATTTTTGAGAATGACAGTTCACCGAAAACACGTAATGTAAAAACTTCCTTGTAAGGCTCTTTAAGATTGTGTAATTCTCTGTGAATTTCCCACACAGTTTCTTTTTGCAATAAATCTTTTTCTACATTTGTTGTAACAAAAACTTTTTCATCAACCTGAAGAAATTTCTTTTGTTTTTTTGAATATGAAAAATAAGTGTTTTTGGCTATCTGACACAACCAGACGTACAATTTGCATTTACCGTTAAATTTTTCAATATTTTTTATCGCTTTATAGAAAGTTTCCTGTGTAATTTCTTCCGCAACATCTTCACTCCGACAAAGTGAAAACACAAATTTATATACATCATCGAAATATTCAAGATAAATATCTTCTATATCTGCCATTCTCTCACCTCCTCATATATAAGACTCACAAAAAATAAAAACGTTTCAAAAAAACGCCGAAATCCTTAACTTACTCAAGGATAACGGCGATTTTTTCATTTTAATGTTTTTTCAGCATTTTCACGAAGACAGAATCCCGTTAAAACTACTGCGTCTGAATTGTATTTCCGGAGCAAATCTGCAAGATATGCTTTCTTTTCTTCATCAGGATTTTCCTGCACTGCGTATATTGCATCCATCAGATCGCAACACATTGAAAATTTCTTTACCCATTTTTGCATTTCTTCAAAAAGCGGTACTGAAGTGTCGCTGATGAGATTTAAGCATTCTCTGCACTTTGCTATATAATTGCGGAAATTTTCAAGTGACTTTTCTTTTTCGCCGATTGCCCTCTGAAAATTGATTTTCTCGAATGTTTCGCTCATAAAAGCAGAAGCATGTCTGTTAAGGCATGAAACACCAAGATGTTCAGCAAAATAGAAGAATAAATCTTTATTTTCACCTAACATTTCATCATGCGCATTATCGAGAGATTTATCAGAATTGTACGCGTCAGGATTCCACAGATAATCTGCAATTGTCATCAGGGGAATTTTTGAACATTCAGCATATTCCATCACGTTTGAAATAATACCTTCGCAATGCTTATATAAATCCTTATCTCTGCCGATTAAAGCACCAATATGCATTTCCTGAAACATTTCAGCATCGTTTACGGGGAAATTATCCCAATAAAGAGGCTTATGGCAGGTTGAACGCATAAACGAATCTGCTTCTCTTACAGTCTGCACACGTGAACAGATTTCAGCACCTGTCCAGAAAAGACTTACATCTGCAGGAATTGACGAGCCGAATTTTGAAATATAATATCCGTTTTCATCACCGAAATATTGCGTAGGGCAAACAGTAAGATTGATTGATGAATCAAAATCTTTAAGTGCATTATAAGTTTTATTTACAAGGTAAATATGTGCATCAACTGTGCTGTCAAATGCTTTTGAGTCTTCTTCATACTGAAAATCAGCAGGAATATCATCAAGCAACAAGCCGAAATTTCTTACGCCTATTGAATATACATTCCTGATTTTGTTTATAAGCAAATCAAAATCTTCTTCTGATGTGTATTTGTATGTTAGGCCGGGTCCGATTGACCAGCAGAAATCAAGCTCGTTTTCTGTGGCGTAATCAAAAAGATTTTTAAGTTCACCAAGCTCTTTTTCAGGATAAAGCTCACGCCATTTTTCGCGGTGATAATCATCATCCTTCGGAGCATAGTAAAAAGTGTTCATTCCGTATTTTGCCATAAGGCTCATAACAGAAAGACGCTTACTCTGCTCCCATGTATCGCCGTAAAACCCTTCAATATATCCCCTTTTTGCAAAAAGCGGATAATCTTCAAGCACGCCTGTTTTAAGTTCATTCTTATTTATTAACTTTGCAAGAGTGTTTACAGCCCTGAAAGCACCGCGTTTTGTTGCGGCTTCAATCAGAACTTTATTTTCATCTGCGGTAATAAAATATTTTTCGTTACAGAGCTTGCAGATTTCTTCGATATATGTAGTTTTTCTGCTGTTGACAAACTTAATTTCAACATTAAAACCATTGTCAGAAACGTCAATATCATATGAAGCCAGAATTTTTTCTGCTTTTTCAGTATAGTCACCTGAAAGTTTAATACTGTCAATTTCTATAATATTACCGTTGAGATTATTTTTCTGAGGAACAGGATAAATCAAAGGTGTTTAATCTCCTTTTTGTATTTTTCTATAAGTCTGTTGTTGATTTCATCTCCGCCGTCAACATTTGAACTTGCGAAGTGTTCAACAACAAAGCCTTTCTTTGCACAAATATCAACTGCTTCTGCAACAATCGCATTAAGAATCAAAGCACCTGCTGATGTGGAAGTTGGGCAGATTTTGCCTTCTACGCCTTCAACTTCTACACACGCATCGCCTACACAACCGCAGTTATCAAGAACAATATCTGCAATTTCACAAAGCCTTTTACCACTCTTGTGACGTGACTGACCTGCATATGTATGTTCAAGGTTTGTAAGGCAGATAACATTAAGTCCTTTTTCTTTGCAGAGAAGTGCCATATCAACAACAACACCGTTTCTGCCTGAATTGGAAATGATGATGATTGTGTCACCTTCGCACATTCCGTAATCTGCAAAAATTCTTTCAGCGTAACCTTCAATACGTTCTTCAAGAGTACTCTGTGATGCAGAAATGTGAAGCATCAGCGGTTCAACAAGCACAGGCTGAATATTCACAAGACCTCCTGCTCTGTAGAAAAGTTCTTCAGAAAGCATGTGAGAATGGCCTGTGCCGAAAAGAAAAATCTTTTTGCCCGCCATCAATGTGTCGCTGAAAAGTTTAGCTGCTTTTTCAATATTCGGTGCTTCTTTTGTTTCAATTTTTTCAACTACATTTTTAAAATTTTCGATATACTTCAGATAAGTTTTCAAATTAATCCCCTCGCTATTTTTAATGCACCTTCTTCAGGAGGTATATCAAGAAGCTGAATTGTCAGTTCGGGAAAAACTTCGTTAATATCTTCAATAAAAGTTTCCCTGAAAAGTTGGTCGTGCTGGAAAATTCCGCCATAAAGAGCAAGCACTGAAGATTTTTCAATCTCTGCAAGAAGACACAAAACAGTTCTTGCAAAATTATGTGCTTCATTCACTATTATGCTTTCTGCAATAAAATCGCCTTCGTGTGCCGCTTCTCTCACTTTAAGAACAAAACCTGCAATAACATCTTTCGTTGTTTCAGGTGAATAGATAAAATCAATAGCCTGCCTGAAATCTGACACGTTAAAATATTCTTTTGCTTTTTCAAGAAGAATACTTTCTTCTCCTGTATCGCAGAAAGTTGCACAGCATTTGAGTGCGTTAAGGCTGATAACATATCCTGAACCTTCATCACCGAGGATATGTCCCCACCCACCTTTGAATTTAATTTCGCCTTTTTCTGTTTCGCCTATTGCCATTGAACCGGTGCCACAGATTGCAACACATGGACAAACAGCATTTTCAACCGATTTTAAAGCAACGAAAAGGTCACTGTCCATTCTGATTTTCTTTGCTTTGATTCCACCGCAGAGATTTGCAAGGGTTTCTTCATCCGCTTCTCTGTCAAGTGCAGAACATCCAACAAAAACACCATCGAATGTAACCTGACCTAATTCTTTATAAAGTTCATCTATTACAGCAAGGAGATTCTCCCTTGCTTTTTCCATACCAACTGAATAAAAATTGATTGTTTTTCCTGTTTTTTTAAGAAGGATATTACCGTTTTCATCTGATACGGCAGCGGTAGTTTTAGTACCGCCGCCGTCAATGCCGAGAAAATATTTCACAAAAATATCTCCGTTCGTTTTTAAATTAGTTAAACTCTTTTACAAGATTGTTAAGTGCTGTGATTGTTGAAGATGCTGCTGTGCCGCCTGTTGCAAGCATTTCTTCATAGTGTCTGTGATACGGTCCGAAAACGTCTTCTGCGCCGTCCATATCCCAGAGTGAGTCAGCAATAAAGTGTGCATAATCGTTATCAGGAACAATGTATCCGATTGCATCATTGCAAAGACCCATTACAAGAACTGTTTTTCCTTCGGGAACAAGGCTTGAAGTTACGGGAAGTGTCCATTCAGTGCCGAGATATGAATCCTCTGCTGAAACAACGTTGCCGTAAACAAGCTGAGGAATAAGTTCACCGGGTGCTGTAAGAAGAACGATATCTTTACCGATTTCGATGTAACCTGCTTCTGTGATGATTGAGTAACCTGTTGAACTTGCCTCATCTTTTACTGTTGTTGTGCCGATAAAGCCTTCGATTGCACCGTAGCTGAGAAGACCTCTGTCGAGCTTTACTGCATACTCAGTCATTCTTACATTGAGAACAGGTTCAACTTCTACCGCTTTATCCTGAGCTTCAAGGATAAGTCTTGCATATTCATAACCAAGAATCATAGGTGTTTCATAACCTACAGCTTCAGGTTTTGCTGCAACTTCTTCTGCAACTTCATCAAGAACTGACTGTGTCTGAACTCCGCCTTTATTCACTGAAATGGGAGACTGTGCGCCCTGAACAAACATAAAGTTCATGCCTGATTCGTTAATCTTTTTCTCCATATAGTTGGGGAAGTCAGATGAAACAAGAGTCATCTCTCTGTCTATTGTTGTGGGATGTGCACCGATGTTTGCAAAGATTGTAGCTTTTGATGCTGCGTTATCGGGTACAAATTTGAAGCAAGCCCATGTGTGCTGATAACCTTCTGTATCATATCTCTTGTTGTGAAGATATGAATATTCGTCATCAAGATATGTGCCTTTTTCTTCATCTTTACCGATACCTACTGATTCAAAATAGTAAAGCTTACCTGTTTCCATATTTTCATATGCTTCAACAATTGCATCTGATGCTTTGTCAATCATAACATCAAGGAATTCGAGGTCGATTGATCTCTGTGCATCGATGAAAGGAAGCCATGTAAGGAAGCTACGGAAAATTTTAAGTATAAGGTCAATACCTATGCCCTGTGTATCGCATACTGTATGGCAATGTGTTGCATTGATATTGATAGCATTGATATCGCTTTCGATACCCTTTGCTTCAAGCTTTGCCTCAACTGCAGCTCTGATTTCGCGGATATCAGTATTACCGACACCGATACCGTCAATTGCTGCAAAGATAGTTGTACCTCTGCCTGAGCCGTCATTAAGAGCAATTGCATTTGCTCTCTGGTCATCGCCGTCAAGAACACCGCTTACCTTCTGTGTGAAGTAACCGCCTGTGTAATATTTCTTTTCGCCTGATCTGAGATTTTCAGGAATAAGGCTTTCGTTACCGAAACCGAGAGACCATTTTGCGCCTTCTGCAGGCTCGTCAATGAAGGTTGTTGTGCCTTCATAGAAGTTTTTGCTTTCACCTGCAAAATATTCATCAATTGTAGGCCAATCGGGTGTAGGAGTAAGAATGCCTAAAAAGCCGATAGCACCATCAATAATTCCGCCGACAATATCTGTTGCGGTTCTGATAGCACCATTATGTTTTTCTGACACGCCGAATGTTGCTGATGCGTTCACTGAAAAAAGCATTGTGAACACAAGAAGCATTGCGATTAATGAGCTGAATTTCTTTTTCATAAAAGTACATCTCCTTATTCTTAAAATAAAAGGTTACAACTATATTTACCATAAAAATTGACATTTGTAAATAAATTTTGTTAAAAATTATTAAAAAATTCAAAAAGATTTCTCAACATTTGAATTCTTTTTGTCTTTTTCAGCCAAACGTATGTTGTACAGTCAATAAAGTATTGACTTGAAAACAATTTAGTGGTATAATTAAGCAAACAATTTTGTGGAGGTAGCTATCATGGAACACATCAAAACTCTTGAAACTCGTAATCTCTGCGACAGTGCAAAGAACGGCGGTTGCGGTGAATGCCAGACATCTTGTCAGTCTGCTTGCAAAACAAGCTGCGGCATCGCTAACCAGCAGTGTGAAAGCACAAAAGAGAGCAAATAATTAAAACACCGAAAATGCCGCCGGCGAACGGCGGCATTTTTTCATATAAAGGAGATTCTTTATGATACATCAATTCAAAATGGCGGGATACAACATCGTGCTTGATATCTGCTCAGGCTCTGTGCACGTTGTTGACGAAATCGCCTATGACATAATTGCAATGTTTGAAAACCACAAAAAAGAAGATATTATTTCTTCTTTGAAAGAAAAGTATTCAGATGTTGATGTTAATGATATTGAAGAATGTTTCTGTCAGGTCGAAAGCCTTAAAAACAATAATAAACTTTTCACCCCTGACACATTCGAATCAAAAGCCGGCGACCTGAAAGCTAAAACTTCAGGTGTTATCAAAGCCCTTTGCATTCACATTGCACACACCTGTAACTTAAACTGCGAATACTGCTTCGCAAGCCAGGGCAAATATCAGGGTGAACGTGCACTTATGAGCTTTGAAACAGGCAAACAGGCTCTCGATTTCCTTATAGCAAATTCAGGCTCAAGAAAAAATCTTGAGGTTGACTTTTTCGGCGGTGAACCGCTGATGAACTTTGATGTTGTAAAACAGATGGTTGAATATGCAAGAAGCATCGAAAAAGAACATAACAAAAACTTCCGTTTTACACTTACTACAAACGGAATGCTCATTGACGACGATGTGATTGAATTCGCAAACAAAGAAATGAGCAATGTTGTATTAAGCCTGGACGGAAGAAAAGAAATACATGACCGCTACCGCGTTGACTATGCAGGAAACGGCAGTTGGGAAAAAATCGTTCCGAAATTTCAGAAGCTTGTTGAAGCACGTGGCGGAAAGGATTATTATATGCGCGGTACTTTCACCCACGCTAACCCTGATTTCCTCAACGATATCAAGCAGATGCTTGACCTCGGCTTTACAGAACTGAGCATGGAACCTGTTGTATGTGCAAAGGGTGATCCGTCAGAGCTTACCGAAGAAGACATGCCAATTGTAAAGGAACAGTATGAAAAACTTGCTGAACTTATGCTTGAAAAAGATAAAGAAGGAAAACCTTTCACCTTCTATCACTATATGATTGACCTTACAGGCGGACCTTGCATTTACAAGAGAATTTCAGGTTGCGGTTCAGGAACAGAATATATGGCTGTCACTCCCTGGGGAGACTTATATCCATGCCATCAGTTTGTAGGCGACGAAAAGTTCAAGTTGGGCGATATATGGAACGGTGTTGACAACACAGAAATACAGAACGAATTCCTCTCCTGCAACGTATATGCACGTCCTGACTGCCACGATTGCTGGGCAAAGCTTTACTGCTCAGGCGGTTGTGCCGCTAACGCATATCATGCAACAGGCTCGATAAAAGGCATTTACAAATACGGCTGTGAGCTTTTCAGAAAAAGAATGGAATGTGCTATTGCCGTTGCAGTTGCCAGAGCTTTTTCAGGTGAAAACTGATGAATACTCCGATTTGTGATTTTGTTAATCAATATTTTCAGAAAAACTCTTTGCGATTGCATATGCCCGGCCACAAAGGTCAGAACCTTCTTGGCTTTGAAAGCTCCGATATTACCGAAATCGAAGGTGCGGACAGTTTATTTGAAGCTGAAGGAATAATACGTGAAAGCGAAGAAAACGCAAGTAAACTTTTTTCATGCAAAACCCTCTATTCAACAGAGGGTTCATCGCTTTGCATAAGAGCAATGATGTATCTTGTATGTCTTTATGCAAAAGAAAAAGGCATATCCCCTCTTATTTTTGCGTCAAGAAACGTACACAAAAGCTTTCTGAGTGCTGCCGTGTTGCTTGATTTTGATATTGAATGGCTTTATCCGCAGGAAGAAGAATCATATCTGTCCTGCAACATCACTCCCCAAAGCCTGCAGAATTCTCTTGACGAAGCTGATATCAGGCCTGTTGCGGTTTATGTCACTTCTCCTGACTATCTCGGAAACACACTTGATATCCAAGGTCTTTCCGAGGTCTGCAAGAAAAACGATGTGTTACTTGTTGTTGACAATGCTCACGGTGCATATCTGAAATTCCTTCCCCAATCCTCTCACCCGATTGACCTGGGTGCTGATATGTGTTGCGATTCTGCACACAAAACCTTACCGGTGCTGACAGGTGGAGCATATCTGCATATAAATGAAAATGCTCCCCATATTTTTTCTTGCAATGCAAAAAACGCATTATCGTTATTTGCTTCAACAAGTCCATCTTATCTGATTCTGCAATCACTTGACTTTGCAAACAAATACATAAGTGAAGAATATACAGAAAGCCTGCATGCTTTTTTAAAACACATTTCAGCTTTAAAGGCAACACTTACAGAGCACGGATATACACTTCTTGAAAAAGAACCGTTGAAAATTACGATTGATGCTAAAAAATACGGATATTACGGTAAAGAATTTGCAACAATTCTTGCTGAAAACAATATTGAATGTGAGTTCAGCGACAATGACTTTGTGGTACTGATGTTAACTGAACAAACAGGCGAAAAAGGTATTAAAATTTTAGAAGAATCACTTCTTCAGATACCACGGAAAAACACGATATCTGCAGTTGCCCCTAAAATAAGCAGACCGAAAAAAGTATTGAGCCTGCGTGATGCTGCTTTTTCATGTAACGAAACTATTCCTGCTCACGACAGCCTCGGCAGAGTGCTTGCTTTTTCAGGTGTAAGCTGTCCGCCTGCAGTACCGATTGTAACGGGCGGAGAGTTAATTGACGAAAACTGTATAAAAGCTTTTGAGTATTATTCAATAAAGAAATGTGTTGTTACAAAATAACGCTTAAATCGACTTTATTTTATGAAAATCAATTGACTATTAAGAAAAATCAATGTATAATTTTGTGTATAGAAATTTTTAATAATTTTCAGCTTGTAAAAAAATATTCAGGGGGAAAATATAATGAAAAAATGTCCGAAATGCAGTCAGATTCTTGATGACAGTGCAACATATTGCTATTCATGCGGCTTCACCCCGTCTTCAAGCCGTGCAAAACCTGCACCGAATCAGCATCCTGCAGCAAGCAAACAAACCCCGAAAAAGAAAAAGAGCTCATTTTCAATCAAGGGTTTATTTGATAAAATCCCCAAAAAAGCTATAATCATAACTGCTGCAGTAATTGTTCTTGCAGTTGTAATAATTCTGTTAAGCACCTTTGCAGGTTCATCAAAGAAAGACTACACTCTTTATATAAAAGATAAAGAACTTTATTTTTCGAAAATCAACGATGATGAGCACGCAAAAATCACAAAATCGCTTATCAATAATTCAAAACATAAAAACAGCGCAAACGATGACTTAAGCCTTTACCTTTCAAGATATTGCATTGTGTCTGACAACGGAAAGAAAATTTTCTATATCGACAACGTTAACTCCACAAAGGGCACTTCAACACTCTACTGGCGCAAACTTACAAATCTGAAGAAAGAACCGACAGAGATTGCAAAAAATGTTGTT
Source organism: Clostridia bacterium (assembly GCA_017935325.1). Lineage (GTDB taxonomy): Bacteria > Bacillota > Clostridia > Oscillospirales > Acutalibacteraceae > SIG575. Next base: position 10,439 of record JAGBHV010000083.1, on the reverse strand, counting down.
TCATATCAGATTGACGAAAAATATAAATCAATCACTTATCTTACATTAGATGGTGTCCTTTCGCAGCATAATCTTAAAGAGGAAGTAAAAATTTCCGAAAATGTTTCGTTGTATGCCGTAAGCAATGACGGAAACACCATATTCTTCGTAACTGACAACGGCAACCTTTACTTAAAGAACAAAGATGCTGAAAAGGTAAAGCTTGATGTTAATGTTACTGATATCAACGCAACAGACGACCTTTCACTTCTTTATTATGTAAGTGGCGGCACTCTCTACAAAAAAGACCTTGAAAGCGAAAAAGTAAAAATTTCAACCGGTGTTGAAAACATCGCCGCAATTTACGAAACAGGCGAAGTTTATTACGTAAAAACAACCACTTCAGAGCAGAGTCTGATGAATTACATAATTGACGACATGAAAGAATCAGATGAAAAAATGCAGGCACCTGCTCAACCCCAACAGCCTTATTCATGGAACTATTCATCAAATTCCGAATATGAAAAGGCAAAGCTTCAATATGAAAGAGACAAAAAGGCCTACGAAACAGAAAACGCTAAATACACTGCAAAACTCGAGCGTGACAAAATCCGTCAGGATTCTGCCGCAGGACCGGAGGAAATTACAACATACTCATTGTTTATACATGACGGTCTGAAAGAAACTGCTCTTGCAGAATCTGTTTACAGAAACGATTATGAGGTTTCTTTTGATAAACCTGTTATTGCATTCAAGACATATGATCCCAAGTCAATTTCAAAAGTAAAAATTTCAAAAATCAATTCTTCTTACGAAGTTGAAGAGGCAATTGAAAAAGCTTTCAAAAATTCAGTAAAACAGTATGTTGCAATCGGCAACAAGGCTACATTGATTGAGCATCCTGATGCCTGTCGTTTCAGATTTTCTGAAGACGGAAAAACTGTATATTTCCTTGAAAACAGTTATCCCGGAAAAGATGAATACAACCTGTATAAAGCAGGTCTTTCAAAGGAAAAAGTAAAAAATCCAAAGCTTTATGATTCGGAAGTTTCCCGCGAAGGTTTTGAACTGCTTGAGGGCAAAAAAATCAAATATTTCAAAAATGTAAAAGATTCTTCAGGTGAACTTATCATCAATAAAAAATCAGTTGATACTTCCGTATCTGTGCAGAGAAGTTTCTTCCATGAGGATTCAAAGACACTTTATTACTTCACAAATTGGGACTCACAGTCCGAAACAGGCGTTCTTAAAAAATCCAAAGGTTCAGAGGCTGAAAAAATCGCTGAAAAAGTTCATATTTATCAGGTAACACCTGATTCAACAGTTTATTTCATTTCAAACTACAGTTATTCTTCATATTCCGGTAACCTTTATTCATATCAGGGAAAAGAACCTGAATTGATTGAAAAGAATGTTTCAGGTCTGATTCCCGTTTATAACAGAAGCCTTTGTAAATTTTCATAACAAAATCCGAGGGAGATTATAAAAAATCTCTCTCGGTTCTTTTTTTATAAAAGCAGCGGTTGTATCTGCCTGAAATCAATTGCTTTTACAAGAGCGTCGTAGGTTTTTGTAAAATCAGCTACTATTGAATTCGGTTTTCCTTCATAATCATCCTGCTTCATCGGAATAAAAAATATGTTTTTACTATTCATAAGATTTCCGATATTCTTTGCAGCTGCACCTAATGCATCGTTTGTTGAAACACCGATTAAAATCGGCTTTGTATTACGCAGATGAGCCTTTGCGGCGAGTGTTACCGATGTATCGGCTATTCCGTTTGCAAGCTTTGCCAATGTATTGCCTGTGCACGGCGCGATAATGAGAATATCAAACATTTTTTTAGGGCCTATCGGCTCTGCATCTTTTATGGTTGAAATGATTTTCCTTGAACATATTTCTTCTATCTCATTGCGAAAATCTTCACTTTTTCCGAAACGTGTGTCAGTTGAATATGCAATTTCGCTCATTATCGGATAAACATCAATTCCTTTCTGTGCGAGTAAACGCATCTGCGGTATCACCTTTGAAAACGTACAGAAGGAGCCGCATATTGCAAAACCCGCTTTTATTTCAGCCATTTATGCTTTCCTCCCTTATAATATTTATAATTGTTTGTGCAATGAACCTCCCTGCCGAACAAGCAACATGCTTTCCGGGCAAAGAAGAGGCTGTTATTAATTTTTTATTTTGCTTTTCTGCTTCTGCCATATCAATCCCGTACGGCTTTGAAGCAATTTCAAGAAACAGACATTTTTCAGAAAACTTCTTCAGCAAATCACGTCCTATAACCTTCTGAGGAACAGTATTTATAACAATATCAAAACTGTCCGCGTAATTTTCTATTTCCTCAAAGCTGATTGCTCTGAGATTTCTCATGCGTATCTTTGCTCTGTCTTTGCTTTTTCTTGCTGCAACAGTTACATCAACATAGTTACGTGAAAGAATATCTGCAATTGCCTGACCTGTTCTGCCATAGCCTGTCAGGAGAATTTTCAGGTCATTCATCATCACATTACTGTTTATCAGAACAATTTCAAGCACAGCTTGCGCTGTCGCCGCCGCATTAAGAATAATAAGTTCTTCCCGCTGATAAAAATCATACGGCAGGAGTTCGGCTTTTCTTACAGTCTTTTCAAACTCTTCGCCTGCCATCGCGCTGAAAATATAGCCGCCTTTTTTTATAAGCGGAAGTATGTTTGCGAAATTCACTTCATATTCGCAGTTGATTCGTGAATTTTTTATACTCGGCAAAGCAAAAATTGCTGCATCAAATTGTCTGAAAGAATCACCCAACGGCAGATTAGGTGTAAAAACCGTGCAATCAAAACCGTTTTGTTCAAGATAACCTGTCATGTAAACCTGTCTGTTGTCAGCCGGTATTATCAATAGTTTCATATTTTTCACCACTCTATTGTTATAATATGTTAAGCCTCTTTACGCTGTGACGGCATGTTTTTCAAAATTTGGTATAAATTTTGCATAAAGGTGTTTATTTTTCATTTAAAATGTAATATAATAAGTAAAATATAGTTTATTTTGGAAAGGTGTGTTTTTATGCCGGACATTGAAATACTTTTAAAACAAATCAAAAGAATTCACTTTATCGGTATCGGTGGCTCAGGTATGTGCCCTCTTGCTGAAATTCTCCATAATGAAGGATATATTCTTTCAGGATCCGATAACAACGAAAGCGATATTCTGGACAGAATCAGAAGGCTCGGAATAAAAGTTACTCTCGGTCAGAAGGCTGAAAATATCGAGGGTGCGGAAATGATTGTTTATTCTGCTGCAATTATGGAAGATAACCCTGAGCTTATCGCAGCTAAGAATTCTGATATTCCCACTTTCAAGCGTTCAGAGCTTTTAGGTGCAATTACACATATGTACGACAACTGCATTTGTGTGTGCGGTACTCACGGAAAAACAACCGTAACATCAATGCTGACTCAGATTCTTGTTGCATCAAAAAAAGACCCCTCTGCTGTTATCGGCGGAAAATTACCGCTTACTGACAGTTATGGTCTTGCAGGAAACAGTGAAAACATGGTATGTGAAGCATGCGAATTCAAAGATACTTTCCTTGACCTTTACCCTGACACAGCGGTGATTCTCAACATAGATGAAGACCATCTTGATTATTTCGGTACGCTTGAGAATATTATTAAATCCTTCAATAAGTTTTCACATAAAGCCTCAGAGGCAATAATATATAACGGTGATGACGAAAACACATTAAAAGCAATAAAAGACATTGAAGGCAAGGAAATGATTTCTTTCGGATTCAAGAACACAAATGATTTCTATGCCGAAAACGTAACAGCAAACGGTACTGCTTTTTATAGCTTCGACGTATATGAAAAAGGCAACAAACTCGGACATATCAAGCTTTCTATCCCCGGAAAACACAATGTTATCAACGCTCTTTCTGCCGTTGTTGCTGCAATACACAGCGGTGTTACCATTGACGAATGCATTTTCGGAATTGAAGCATTCCGCGGTGCAGGCAGAAGATTTGAAATTTTAGGCAAATACGCAGGAATTACTGTTGCCGATGACTACGCCCACCACCCCACAGAGCTTGAAGTAACTCTTGATTCTGCAATGAAAATGGGATATAAAAAAGTCTGGGCAGTTTTCCAGCCGTTTACTTATTCCAGAACGAAAAATCACTTTGATGATTTTGTAAAAGTTCTTCAGATTCCTGACAAGTGCGTTCTCAGCGAAATTATGGGTTCACGCGAAATCAATACTTACGGAATTTATTCTTCACAGCTTGCTGAAAGAATCCCCGACAGCGTATGGTTTAACACCTTTGAAGAAATTGCAGATTATGTTGCCGCAAATGCAGAAAGCGGAGATCTTGTAATTACTCTCGGTTGCGGTGACATTTACAAAGCTGCGAAAATGATTATTAATATTCTGAAAAACAAATTGGATTGAGGTGGACAATCATGAATACACCATTGAGGTTTTCAAAAAACGGAAAATTCAAAATAATGATTTGCGGCGACCCCCATGTTAAAGCTGACCTTGATACACCTCTCGCAATAAGAAAAGACTTTGATACTCAGGCCTTACTCAAAGCAGCACTTGATGAAACAAAGCCTGACCTTGTTGTACTTATGGGTGACATTATTTCTGCAAAAACTGTGGAAGAATACCGCAAATGTTTCATGCATTACACAAGACCGATAAGAGAAAGAAACATTCCTTTAGCTTACGTCAACGGAAACCATGACCATGACAGACAGTCCAATGTTTCAATGGATGAAATGCTTTCGGTTTTTCAGGAATATGAAAACTGCGTTGCATTTAACGCTACTCCTGAAATTGAAAACAGTATTAACTATTATGTTAATATTTTATCCTCCGACAGCGATACACCGAAACAGAATCTCTGGTTTATAGATTCAAATAACCTTTATCCTGACAGTTCAATTTCAAAATATGACTGCGTACACGATGACCAGATTGAATGGTACGAAAAAACTGCCGCAGAGTTTAAAGAAGCAAACGGAGGAAAACCTCTTAAATCCATGCTTTTTCAGCACATACCGGTACCTGAAGTATATAATTTCTTAAGAGTTGCAAAACCCTGGGAATTGCCTGTTGCTGTTAAAGGACACGGTATCCGCAGCGACAAATATTACGTTCTCAGAGAAGGTATTAAGGGTTATATGGGTGAAGGCCCCTGCACGCCCTGCATAAATAACGGACAGTTTGCAAGCTGGAAAAAGACCGGCGACATTGTGGGTGCTTTCTTCGGACACGACCATATGAACGACTTTGAAGGCTACGTTGACGGCATTTATATGGCACAGAATAAGCTTGCAGGTCTTTTTGCTTACACAGACGGTTGCCGCTGCGGTGTAAGACTTGTAACTCTCAACGAAAATGACCCGCACGTATTCAATTCAAAAATGATTCGTTTCAAAGAATTGGGGCTTTCCCCCACTTCACTCGGCCCTGTCACATCATGGATGAGTGACAGAGTAAGTGTAAATCTTACAATCGCAAGAAATGTTGCACTTGTTGCGGGCGGTGTTATTGCAGCAGGTGTTATTACTAAAAAAATTATTGATAAAAACAGAAAGGACAAGTGATTTTGAATGAAAAAGCGTACGCTCAGATTCAATGAGAACGGAAAATTCAAAATTCTTGTAATTACTGATTTGCACGAAAAACAGGCAAACGGTAATAAAGAAACAGAAAAGAAAACCCACGACGCTTTGCTTCTTGTCGAAACATCAATAAAAGCATTTTCACCTGACCTTGTTGTGTACGACGGCGATAATGCATTCGGCATAGAGGAAGATGTAAGAAAAACCATTGATGATATTACACGTGTTGTGCGTGAAAGAAACATTCCCTTTGCTGTTGTTATGGGTAACCATGAACATGATGACAGCTCCTATGATATCGGAAAAGTATTTGATATGTACGCACAATATGACAACTGCCTTATACGCAACGACGATAAAACGGTAAGCGGTTACGGCAATTATTACATAGCATTGAAAGGCAAATCAAATAAAACAAAATGCTTGCTGTTCTTCATCGATTCAGGTGCTTCAACAAGTAACAATCAGGCCCTTTCCGCATACGATTGGGTTAAAGATGACCAGATTGAATGGTTTGAAAAGGTTGCAGACTCATTCCGCGATAAAAACGGCGGAGAATATGTTCCTGCTTTAGTTTTCCAGCATATGCCCGTTACTGAAATTTACAATCTTCTCAAGGAAGTAAGCTTCACTGAAGGCATGGACGCAGTAAAAGGTCACGGTATATTCAGCAGTAAACACTATGTGCTTAAAGACGGTGTAAAAGGTTCGCTTCTTGAACCGCCCTGCCCTCCCGATTTCAACAACGGACAGTTTTCAAGCTGGAAAACTCACGGCGTCAAAGGTGCATTTTTCGGCCATGACCACACCAATGACTTTGAAGGTGAGCTTGACGGCGTTCTTCTTGCACAGTGCAAAGGCACAGGCTTCAACGGCTACAGCGACGGCATTAAAGCGGGTGTAAAGCTTATAACTATTGAAGAAAACAATTTACCTGAATTCAAAACACACGATTATTATTTCACCGATTTCGGTCTTAAAAGCAAAAGCGTTGTTATGCCTGACAAGGTAATGACATACGAGCAGAAGAAAACGGCAAAGAAAATCGGTGCAGGTGTTGCCGCTGCTACTGCAACTGTTGCAGCAGTAGGCACAATTATTAAAAAATTCAGAAAAGACAAATGAGGAACGGAGGTTCAAAAATGATATATTCAATGAATAAAAAATATTACAAGGATTTTTCAGTTGTTGAACTGGGAAAACTTCCTGCAAGAGCATATTTTATCCCCTTTAAAACAAAGGACAAACTTCTTTCTACCGACTTTACCACAGAAAGATATTCAAGCGATGCAGTAACTGTTTTAAGCGGTGAATGGGATTTCAGATACTATGCTGACTGTTTGGCACTTGAAGAAAATTTTGACACAGACAAGGTAAGCTTTGACAAAGTAACAGTTCCCTCAACATGGCAGAGAACAGGCTATGAACCGCCTTGCTATCTTAACACACGTTTCCCTTTCAACAATGTTGATAATTCAATTTACCCCTCTGTCCCTGATGCTTCATGCGGTGTTTATCGCAAGAAATTCAACATTGAAAATAAAGATAAAAAATATATTTTGACTTTTCTCGGTGTTATCTCCAGCCTTGATTTATATATCAACGGCAAATTTGTGGGCTACAGCGAAGGCGCACATAACTCCGCTGAATTTGATATTACTCCATTTATTGAAAACGGCGAAAATGAGCTTGTTGCTGTTGTTTATAAGTGGTCTAATGCTACATACCTTGAATGTCAGGATATGTTCAGAGAAAACGGCATTTTCAGAGATGTTCTTCTTACTGAAAACGAAGAAAATTACATCTTTGATATCTGCTATACTCCCAAGAAAATCGGCGAAAACGAGTATTCACTTACTGTTATGACACAGATTGAAAACGCTGAAGACAATGACCTTAAACTTGAAATATTCGACGGCAATGAATTAAAAGCAACCGCTTCACTTAAAACAAGTGACGAAACTATCATCGGTGAAAATGAAAATACATATTATGCGTTCTTCCCCTCACTTGACGTAGAAGAATGGAATGCAGAAAAGCCGAAGCTTTACTCTGCAATTGCAACACTCTCAAAGAATGGCAAGGATTTGCAGTTTATAAGAACACTCATCGGTTTCAAAACTATTGAAATTGAAAAAGACGTTTATAAATTCAACTCACAGCCCATTAAGATGAAAGGCGTTAACCACCACGATTCAACGCCTGACAACGGCTATGTAATGAGCCACGATGCTATACTCAAAGACATTAAGCTTATGAAGAGCCTTAATGTAAACACAGTAAGAACATCACACTATCCCCCTGACCCGTTCTTTATCATTGCTTGTTCAGTTTACGGACTTTATGTATGTGACGAAGCTGATATTGAAGCTCACGGATGCGGCGATTTTCTCGACTATATGAACCTTATTGCGTCTGACCTTCAATGGCTTCCCCGTTTCTGCGACAGAGTCAGAAGGCTTGTAATGCGTGACAGAAACAATCCTTGTATCGCTATGTGGTCTTTAGGTAACGAAACAGGCCACGGAATCTGCCACGATGCAGCATATGGTGTAGCAAAGGCTATAAGCCCTGAAATTCCCGTACATTATGAAAGCTGTAACGCAACAGACAGAAAGGCTTACGATATCGCTTCAAATATGTACGAAGGTATTCCGTCTTTCTACGGTGAAGACCTTACTCCCAAATATGTAAAGAAACATATTATCAACGAAGATAAGCCTTATTTCCTCTGCGAATATGCTCACGCAATGGGTGTTGGCCCCGGTTCACTTGAAGAATATTGGGATGCATTCTATTCAAACGACAAATATATGGGCGGTTGTATCTGGGAATGGTGCGACCACGCAGCGTCAACATACAACAAAAACCTTAAATACACTTACGGCGGCGACCACGGCGAAAGAATCCATGACTCAAACTTCTGCGTTGACGGACTTATTTATCCCGACAGAACACCCCACACAGGTGCATGGGAAATGAAAGAAGCTTACAGACCTGTCCGCGTACGTCACTATGAAGCAAACGATTTCTTCTTTAAAAATACAAATTACTTCACAAATGCAAACGAATATACTTTTAAATGGGAAGTTCTTGAAAACGGAAAAGTTGTTGAAAGTGACACAATTGTTATTGACATAGCACCGAATACTGAAAAGAGAGTTATTCTTCCCATTAAGACAAAAATCCTTAAAACTGAAGAATATCACGTGAATTTCATCTGTACAAAAGATGGTGAACAAATTTCCAAGCAGCAGTGTGCGCTTTATGAAACATATAAAGAAATCAAGCTTGTCCCCTGCTCGAAGAAAGAAATTGAAATCGCTGATAACGGTGATACAGTTGAAATTGTGACTGAAAACGGCAAAGTTGTTTTCACTAAAGCTACAGGTGAAATGTCAAGCCTTGTATCAGGCGGCAAAGAATTTATCAATCAGAATCCGGCCCGCGGTGTAAAAGGCTTCCTTCCCAATGTTAAACGTGCATACCACGATAACGAAAAATGGAGAAAAGAAGATTACTGGACAAAGGGTGAACTTGCAAAAGCTGAAACCAAAGCAATTGATTTTAAAGCAGAAAAATGCTGTAACAAAGCTGTTGTTACAGTAAATTACGAAATCGCAAGTGAAGAAACTAAACTCTTTAATTCAACTATTGTTTACACAGTATTCTCATCAGGCAAAATCAATGTTTCTGCAACACTTAAGAAAGTAAATGAGGAAATTGATCCTGAACTTCCCCGTTTCGGTTTAAGCATTGAAATGCCGAAATCAATGGAAAACATTAAATATTTCGGTCTTGGTGAAAAAGAAAACCTTGCAGATTTCAAAGCACAGGCAACTCTCGGCATTTACGAAGCAAAGGTTGAAGAAACTCATCAGCCTTACATTTTCCCCCAGGAAAACGGCTGTCACACTGAGGTCAGATTCCTCGAAGTTACTGATAACGATGCAAACGGACTTGTTTTTGCAAATTGTCAGGGCAATTTCAGCTTCAATATCCACGATTACACAACTGCTGCCCTTGAAAAAGCAACTCATCAGGAAGAAATTGAAAGAAGTGAAACTTCTCATCTTAACCTTGACGGATTCCTTTCAGGTACAGGTTCAGGCTCATGCGGTCCGTACACATTGGAAAAATACCGTGTAGTATGCGATGACGAGCTTTCATTCAGCTTTGATATAGCACCTAAAATGTAAATAATTTTCAAAAAGCTGTCTTGCAATAAAGCAAGGCAGTTTTTTTATAGGTTCGTTTATATCATCCCCTGCAGAAATGTATATTTAGTTTTATTCCAATTTGTCAGGTTTTCAAAATCATTAGTTCTTTCAGGTTCATAATTGTAATTTTTGTCAAGTGGGACAAGCTCAATGCAGAATGCCGGCTTTCCGAAAGTTGACCTGAACCAGTTTTCAAAACCGCCTGCATAAGCATTTACATCGTTAGTTACCTGTGATTTTATGTATGAACATTCACCTACTAACTTATCTGCAATTTTTTCATCACCCTGAATTTCTCCGTTTGCTTCATCACGCCAGAAAATGTTATTCCCCTTCAGGTGCATTGAAAACATCCATTCAAAGTTTTCTTCTTTGCATAATTTTATAAGTGCCTGCGTTTCAGGCTCGGATGACTTTTTGTTTCCTTTGAAATTCTCCAGAGCAATATCATTTCCGTCTGTTATTTTTTCCCAGAAAAAAGGAAAGTTTCTGTTTAAATTAACCCCGTTTGCATTTCGTTTGTATGTTTCTTCCTTCCGTGAACAATCATAAAGTGTAAATTCTTCAGCTGTTACAATTTCAAGTCCGTCAGGGTTTGCAACAGGCACTAAAAACA
>JAGBHV010000082.1 GCA_017935325.1 Clostridia bacterium | reverse complement strand
TCATTCTCGAGCGACAGCGAAGAATCTCGTTTGGAAATGTTTTATGTGTTGCCATTTTGAGATCCTTCGCTTTCGCTCAAGGATGACAGCAAAATGGCAAGGTTAGTTACATATAAATTATAATTTGTCGTGCAGTTAATTTTTTTATCGTAGGGTCGACCCTTGCGGTCGACCGCCATTTTCATGAAATTTGCGGATGCCCGCGAGGGGCATCCCTACGATGTTGCCGTTGATATCATTATTAATCAGCGTCGCAGACCCGAAACTCTGCATTTTGCACTTTGCACTCTGCATTTAAAACTTGCTGTGGGTCAGAATGCTTTCGATTCTTTGTAAACCAACATCAGTGATAGCTTAAATTATAATTTTTAAAGCTCCTGTGGGGCAGACTTCTGCGCATTTTTTGCAATCCTTGCAGAAAGATAAAATTTCTTCGTCCTCAAATTCAGGCTTGATTGTTGTTGTAAAGCCTCTTCCCACAAGTCCGAGAATACCTTTTTTTACAACCTCATCGCATGTTCTGACGCAAAGAGAACAAAGAATGCATTTTGAGTTGTCTCTCTCTACGGAAACAAGCCTTCTTTCTTTTTCATGAATATTTTTGTCGCCTCTGAAGCGTTCGGGATGAATTTCATACCAATTTGCATATTCAATCAGCTTGCATTCATGGTAGTCATGGCATCCGCATTCAAGGCAGCGTGAGGCTTCTTTCATTGCGTCCTCTTTTGTGAATCCCAGGTTGACTTCGTCAAAGGTTTTTGCTCTTTCCGCTGCACTTCTGCAGGGCATTTCAGCACGTGAAATTTTTTCTTTATCTCTGAACATTTCGGGAGTTACTTCTTTTTCCGAAACGAAAGGTTTTCTGTAGGGGATTTCCATGCCGAGAAGATAACCGTCGATAACTTTTGATGCTTTTTCTGCTTCGCCTATTGCGGCAATTGCAATTGATGCACCTTTGTTTGTTGCATCACCAACTGCGAAAACATTTTCTATATTTGTTCTGAAAGTTTTTTCATCAGCAGAAATTATACCTTTTGAGTTAAGTTCAACTCCTTCAAATCCTGACACGTTTACTTTCTGACCTATTGCCATAATAACTGTATCAACGTCAATAAATTCAAATTTTCCCTCAACAGGCACAGGTGAGCGTCTTCCGCTTGCGTCAGGCTCGCCTAATTCCATAACCTGAAGCTTTATTTTGCTGACTTTTCCGTTTTCGCCGATTATTTCGTCAGGGTTAGTAAGGAATTTAAAGGTTACGCCCTCTTCTTCGGCTTCTTCAATTTCAATTTTTTCGGCAGGCATTTCGTTTCTCGTTCTTCTGTAAATAACATATACTTCTTCTGCACCGAGACGGCGTGCTGTTCTGCAGGCATCCATTGCCGTGTTACCGCCGCCGACTACTGCCACTTTCTTGCCGATTGAAGTGTTTTTCCCGAGAGCAACATCACGCAGAAAATCAATTCCGCCTACAACTCCCCGCAAATCTTCGCCCGGGCATCTTAAAGATAAGCTGTTCCATGCACCGATAGCAATTACAACTGCATCATAATCCTTTTTCAGTTCATCAAAAAGAATGTCTTTGCCGATTTTTACGTTGTTTTTCATTTCAATGCCGAGAGAAGCAATCTGATTAATTTCGTTATCAAGAACCTTTTTCGGTAGTCTGTATTCAGGTATGCCGTAACGGAGCATTCCGCCCATTTTTTCCATCGCGTCAAAAATTGTTACGCTGTGACCTTTTATCCTCAGGAAAAATGCCGTTGTCAGGCCTGCGGGACCGCCTCCGATTACAGCAACTTTTTTGCCTGTGTTTTCTGCTGTTTCGGGGATATATGTGTTTTCTTTCATATCTTCGTCAGCGGCAAATGCTTTAAGATATGCAATTGAAACCGGCTCTTCAACCATCTGCCTTCTGCATGCAGTTTCGCATGGATGGGGGCAGACTCTGCCGATTGAAGCAGGTAACGGTACTTTTTCTTTGATAAGCTTTACTGCCTCATGGAATTTGCCCTCTGAAATGAGTTTTACATATCCCTGACAGTCTGTTCCCGCCGGACAGTTTAATCTGCACGGACCTACGCAATCGCCTGTGTGGTCGCTCATAAGAAGCTCAAGTGCAATTTTTCTTGATTGTCTGACTCTTTCGGAAGATGTATGAATAACCATACCGTCAAGAGCTTTCTGCGAGCATGCACGCATTAATTTCGGCATACCTTCAGCCTCAACCGTGCAAAGTCCGCACGCACCGTAAAGTGCCACATTTTCATGGTAACAAAGTGTCGGGATTTCTATACCGTTCTGTTTTGCAGCTTCAAGAATTGTAATTCCTTTTTCTGCAACAATTTCTTTTCCGTCTATAGTAAATTTAATTTTGTTCATAGTTTCGCCTCCGGTTACATGATTTCAACTGCGCCGAATCTGCAAACGGTCTTGCATTGACCACATTTTATGCATTTTTCGGTGTCGATTGTAAACGGTTTTTTGATTTCTCCCGAAATTGCATTTACGGGGCATTTCTTTGAGCAAAGGGAACAACCTACGCACTTATCTTTGTTGATTGAGTAAGTCAGCAAATCTGCACATTCCTTTGCGGGACATCTTTTTTCTTTTATATGTGCAACATATTCATCTCTGAAATATCTGATTGTTGTAAGCACAGGGTTGGGTGCTGTCTGACCGAGACCGCACAGTGCACCGTCTTTTATGCCGAGGCAGAGTTCTTCCAGCAGTTCAATATCGCCGTCTTCGCCGTTGCCCGATACAATTCTTGTAAGGATTTCATACATTCTTTTTGTGCCGATTCTGCAATGCACACATTTTCCGCATGATTCTTTTGTTGTGAAATCAAGGAAGAATTTCACCATGTTCACCATGCAGGTGTCTTCATCCATTACAACCATACCGCCTGAACCCATTATTGCACCGGTAGCACTTAACTTTTTATAGTCAATTACCGTGTCCAGAAGCTCCTCAGGTATACATCCGCCTGACGGACCGCCCATCTGAACGGCTTTGAATTTTTTGCCTTCTTTGATTCCACCGCCGATATCGAAAATAACATCTCTTAAAGTTCTGCCCATAGGGATTTCAACAAGACCGCCGCGTCTGATTTTTCCCGTAAGTGCAAAAACTTTTGTGCCCTTGCTGTCTTCAGTGCCCATAGCGCTGAAAGCTTCTCCGCCATTTGTGATAATCCATGCAACATTTGCGAAAGTTTCAACATTGTTGATGTTGGAGGGCTTCAGCCAATAACCTGCTTCAGCAGGGAAGGGAGGCTTTAATCTGGGCATTCCGCGCTCTCCCTCGAGTGATTCAATCAGAGCAGTTTCTTCACCGCACACAAATGCGCCTGCACCTGCCTTGATTCTGAAAGAACAACTGAAATCTGTGCCGAGTATATTATTGCCGATAAAGCCTTTGCTTTCAGCCTGCTTAATAGCATTTTCAAGCCTTACAATTGCAAGAGGGTATTCTGCTCTTACGTAAACTATACATTCCTTTGCACCGATTGCATATGCGCCGATGAGCATTCCCTCAATCAGTGAATGGGGGTCGCTTTCAATAACGGCTCTGTCCATGAATGCACCGGGGTCACCTTCGTCAGCGTTGCAGATAAGGTATTTTTCATTTCCCTTGCTTTGTCTTGCGGCATTCCATTTGAACCATGTAGGGAATCCTGCACCGCCGCGGCCGGCAAGACCTGATGTTTTTATTTCTTCAATAACTTTCTCTGCCGACATTTCGGTAAGCGCTTTTTTTATTGCCTCGTATCCGCCGCGATTTATATATTCATCAATTTTTTCGGGGTTTATAATTCCGCAGTTGCGCAGAGCTATTCTTGTCTGCTTAAGAAGAAATTCTTCGTCTTCCTTTGAAATTCTAATATTTTCAACAAGTGAAAAATCATTGTTTTTAACTGCGTTTACAATGTTTTCAGCGTCTTCAGGCTTTACTTTTGTAAGCCTGTGAAGGTTGTTTTCATCATCATAAATATCAACTATAGGCTCTGCATAGCACATGCCGATGCAGCCTGTAACAGAAAGACAATCTTTGTTATCCAGAAGATTTTCAATTGCCGAATATACTTTCAGAGCACCTGCGGCAATTCCGCAGCTTCCCTGACCTACTGCTATTCTCATTCTGCCGCCTCCTTAAGTTCTTTTAAAATACTTTTAACTTTTTCGGGGGTAAGCGAGCCGTAAGTTTCTTCGTTTATCATCATCACGGGAGAAAGGCTGCAACAGCCGAGACACGCAACATTTTTAAGCGTGAAAAGACCGTCGGCTGTAGTTTCTCCGTCAGATATTCCCAGCTCTTCTTTTATTGTTTTTTCTATTCTTTCAGAGCCGTTTACATGGCAGGCAGTACCCTGACAGAGCATAATAAGGTACTTGCCCACGGGTCTGAATCTGAATTGAGTATAGAAGGTGGCAACGCCCATAACTTTTGCAGGCGTGGAATTTGTCATTTTGGCAATATGATAAATTACATCTGTAGGCAGATAGCCGTAAATTTCCTGCGCTTTCTGCAGGATGGTTATAAGACTGCCGGGTGTGTTTTTGTATTTGTTCAGCACTTCGTCAAGAAGTGTTAAATCGCTTCCTGAACAGTTACAGCAACTCATATTCAATTACATCTCCTTTTGCTATAACGCATTATAAAGGTAAGTATATCACTCTGATTTTTGAAAATCAACATGTGTAAAAGAATTTTAAAAAATATTAATGATAATTACAAAAAGTTACATTTGTGAAAAAATCATTGCATTTATATTCCGTTGGTGATAAAATGAAATTAACAAAAATGAGGAGTGATATCAATGAAAAAATTAACAAAAGCAATGTCAGTATTTTTAGTTGCAGTTATCATGATGTCTGTTTTTGCAATCGCACCAGGAGCAATCAGTTCATCAAGCTCTGCCAAGGAAATACTCAACTACTATGAAAAAAGTATTGCCGCTACATCAAAAAAGGAAGATGTTTTAAAAGCAGACAACGTTTTTAAATACAAAACTGAAGCTGATTATTCTTCTCTCAGCGGCCGTGACCTGGAAAAAACACAGCAGATAAACGAAGAACTTGAAATATATGACGGTGTATGGAAAGAGGAAGTTGCTTCGTTGTATTTTTATTGCGATTCATATAAGGAATACTATACTGAAGGAAAAAGTGAATTTGCATATATTTTCAGCCTTAAAAGACAGGCAGCAGACTATGACCTTACATTAAAGAGTGCAAAATGCAAAGTAGCTAAAAACGGCGATGCTACACTTACTTTTGTTTATCTTGAAGATATGGGTGACGGTGACGAAGGCACACTTACATATACTGCGGTAATCAATAAAAGCGGTTACATCAAGTCATATTCACTCAAGCAGATTATGGAAGTAACTTCTTATTCATATAAAGGTAATCCGTATGAAACAACAGAAACATATGATGATTCATATACTTTTGTTTACAATAAGGTTGATGTAAAATCAATGGAACTGTCACAGGACAGCATCACTCTTGGTCTGGATGAAGAATTTACAATCGGTGTTGGTGATGGCTTTGATGTTACAGTTACGGTCAAACCCGGCAATGCAACATATAAAGATTTTTATGTAATCGTGGAAGATATGGAAGTTGCAGACTACTATATCAATGAAAACGGTGAAATTGTAGTGTATGGTGTTGGTTTTGGAGAAACTACACTTGAAGTATATGCATATAACGATGAACTGATGGCAACATGCGATATCGTTGTTGAAGGTACTTTCTTTGACCTTATCATTCGGTTCTTCAGAAATCTTTTCCAGAGCATTTTCGGCATTTTCATGGGTTGATTGAATAATATTGATAAAAAACCTTGTCGGCATTCGCCGAGTTCCCATAAGGAAGTTTTTCTTTAAAATGTGAACTTACGGCACAATAATGCGTTAAAAACCACCGATACGCGACAGCGTTATCGGTGGTTTTCGCCTTTTCTTGCACACGCAATTTCGCATTTTAAAGTGC
>JAGBHV010000081.1 GCA_017935325.1 Clostridia bacterium | reverse complement strand
CTTGCAATGTCCGGTTGTCGGAAAGGAGAATATTTAATGACAACTGCAACAAATATTTCAGGACAAACAATAAACGATGAATTAATTACGGCTCTTTACTGCCGTCTTTCAGTTGAAGATATAAAAGATGATAAATCCAAAAAGAAGAACGGCAGAGAAGATGAGTCAAACAGTATATCAAATCAGAAACAGATTTTGCTTGACTACTGTAAAAAACACGGATACAAAAATACAATGTTTTTCATTGATGACGGTATTTCAGGTACAAGCTTTGACAGAAGCGGATTTAACCAAATGCAACAGATGGTAGAAGAAGGTAAGATTTGCAGAATTATAGTTAAAGACCTGTCTCGTTTTGGTCGTGAGCAGGTCGAAGCAGGCAGATTAACTCAAATTGTATATCCGTCCCTTGGTGTAACTTTCATTTCCATTCAGGAAAATGTAAACAGCTCCACGGGTGACGGTATGGAGATGTTGCCGTTCTATAACATCTTTAATGAATGGTATGCCGCACAAACCTCAAAGAAAATCCGTGCAGTATGGCAATCAAAGGCTAACAACGGTAAACGAGTCTCTTCTACCGTGCCTTTTGGTTATGTAAAAGATGCAACAGATAAAGAAAAATGGCTTATTGATGAACCTGCTGCAGAGGTTGTACGAAAAATATATGATTTGTGTCTTGCAGGACGAGGTCCTCTGCAAATCGCTCGTATATTAGAAGCGGAAAAAATATTACTACCGTCAGCATATTATGAATCTGTAGGCAGAAAGCATTCAAACCCTGTACCTGCTAATCCTTACAGATGGGACCAAGCTACTGTTGTTCACATTCTTGAGAACAGACAGTACACGGGTTGTGCAGTAAACTTTAAAACCACTACTGTCAGCTATAAGGTTCATAAGAAAATCTATAACGCAAAAGAGGATTATCAGATAATACCTGATATGCAAGAACCTATCATTAGTGAAGAAAAGTGGTTAAGGGTTCAGGAACTCCGTGAAAACCGTCGCAGACCTACTGCCACAGGTAGAACAAGTTTATTTTCGGGCTTGGTTTATTGCTATGATTGCGGTGCGAAATTACACTTCTGTGCAGCAAAAAGTCTGAATAAGAATCAGGAGTTTTTCAGATGTGCAAACTACAAGGACGGCAGAAGCGGTACTTGCAAAATTCATTATATACGCAATATTGTTCTTGAGAAAATTGTACTTGAAGCTATACGAAACTTAGCAGAATTCATTCGTTACAACGAAAAGGTCTTTTTGTATATGACTGCAAAGCAGAACGATGCTATGAGAAAAGCAGAATACGAAAAGCTGAAAAAGACTGTTGCTGACGGTGAAATCCGAATAAAGGAGTTAGACCGCCTTATTGAAAAGGTTTACGAAGACAATGCTCTTGGCAGGATAGATGATGACAGATACAGGAAGCTTATGTCAAAATATGAACGAGAACAAAAAGAACTTGCCGTAACTGTTTCGGAAGGCCAGGAAACATTGAAGTCTGCTGAGCAGAAATCTGTTGATTTAAGGTTGCTTCTTCGCACTTTCAGAGAGATGACGGATATACAGGAACTAACACCGACACTTGTCAATTCACTTATAGAACGTATTGAGGTTCATAACAATGACAAATCAAGCGGTCACTGTTTTGTGAAGGTGGATATTTATTTTACAGCTATAGGAATGATTTGTATTCCGACAGAGGAAGAAGTTATTGCTATGATGGAAGAGGCAAGGAAGAATCCACAAGAATACCGCATTGTAGCATGATAAACAAGAAAACGGTGCAACCCCAAACG
>JAGBHV010000012.1 GCA_017935325.1 Clostridia bacterium | reverse complement strand
CTGTATGTCAGTTCTGACAGATATTCCCTGAATCCAAAAGAATATGAAACCGTGTGTGTACTACACATTGTTTATATGGGGTGTCTGGCATGTCTGGGCACCCTGAAAAGAAAAAGGATTTGCGTATTAGATCAAGGAGGACAAAATATGGTTTACATCAATTCGTTAGGAACAACAGAACTTTTTACAGGTGCCTATAACAAAAGGGTTGAGCAGAATAAAAGCAAGGTTGCAGCCGGGGTCCAAAGAGCAGAACACAAAGACACTATGACCGCAAAGGAATATCTCGGCAGTTCCGTTGAGATTTCAGAGGAATCAAAGGAGTTTATGGCAGGCGTGGCAGAGCGCAAGGCTGCACAGATAGCTGAAAAGGAAGCCGCAAAAGCAGCGGAAGGCGGGAATGCTTTCAATGGAACGGGAGATTTTAAGCAGCAATATCTTGTGTTGAGCGAAAATCTTTACAACAACGGTTTTTATGACAAGTTAAGTGATGAAGAAGTGCGTGATACGGAACAAATGCTAAAAGACATTACTTCCGGCATGGAGAGCATTAACGGAAGCGGACTAAATAGGAATTTCTCAACAGATATGTCACACGAAGCGGCGAAGCTGGATCTGATTTCTTCTGTAAATGCCTTGAACTATTTTGCAGACAAATATGTGCCGGAAGAAATGAGGGACTCTTTTAAGGATATTATAAAACAGTATGAAAGCTATAACAGCAAAAAAGTGGCAGCACACAAAAGCATTTATGATCTTCGTGATGAAAGTATGGCAGCTATGCCCGCTCCCAATGCGGTAAACGTAAGCGCCGCTGTGAAGAAAACACAGGAGGACACAAAGGCAAGCATGGAGATTGGGCGGGTAAAACATACCAAAGAGCAGGAGCAGGAAAACAAGGACGAATATCAGGCTCTTTTTGACAGCCTTATGCAAAAGCAGGACAGCGTAGGCAATATCTTTAGCAGTTTACAGAATACACTTGTTAATTATGCTTCCGGTGGCAGTAAAAACAGTAATGTATTGGCAATGTTAAATTCAAGAAACCTTGCGGCAATCCACAATATGTCTGATTATTGGTCAAGGCTTTTATAACATTGGTTAAATTTTATTTTTTAGGAGGGAACGAATATGTCAATGACAGTGATAGGCGGTTTGTATAGCAATTATGCAGCACAAAATGTAAACGATAAGGCAAAAAAGAAAGAAGTAGAAAACAATTCAAAAAAAGCAGAAGCAACTACACAAAACAGTGAGGTTAAGAAGCCGCAGCTTTCAACAGCGGCACAACAGCTTTTGGAAAAGCTGCAAAAAACATATAATAACATGGATTTTATGGTGTATGGGAATGGGCAGGACGCAAAGGAACTTCTTTCCCAGGGGACAAAAGAAATCTCTGTTTTGTTTTCCAGCGATGAATTGGAGAAGATGGCTTCTGATGAAAAGTATCTGAAGCAGAAAATGCAGGGGATTGATGGTGCTGTCCGTATGTCCGAGGAGATCAATCAAAAGTACGGATTTGAACGTGCTTTTGGGAAGGAAAGTACAGCAGATACTGAAATAACCAAAATCGGCATTGCCTTCAATGACGATGGAACAACAAGTTTTTTCGCAGAATTGGAGAAATCAAGTGCGAAACAGAGAGAACGCATTGAGGAGGCAAGAGAAGAAAAACGAACCGAGAAAAAGGCAGCGGATAAGAAAGCGGAGAAAGAACTTCAAAGTTACGCAAAAAGCAGTGCAGATACCAAGAGGACTGTTGTACAGGCAGACAGCATGGAGGAACTGATTAAAAAGATAAGCGCAGTGAATTGGGAGAATGTGAAGGCAGAAAAAACGCCGGAAAATGGAAGCAGATTTGACTATAGTATCTAAATATGCTTTGGGGATTGATGTATCCGCAAGGAATATTTTCTGCCTTATACGCAATAGATAGTCTTTCTGCTTACCAGAGCTTCAGTAGTAGATAAAAGTAATAAGGCAGGTGATGTGTATGGGAAAATGCTAGTTCTGACATTTGAAGATAATGAGGATGATATGATCAACCGCATATTATCGTTGATAAATACTAAGCAGCCAAACGAAACAGCACTTACACGATTGCTATGGAGGAAATCGAAGCCTGTATAGCAGACCCGAACACAGTGGAAGCCGAGATTGAAGCCAGAGAGTTAGCCCATATCATTGAAAGTTT
>JAGBHV010000080.1 GCA_017935325.1 Clostridia bacterium | reverse complement strand
CTACCAACTGAGCTACAGAGGCAATTATTTGGCGACCCGGAACGGGCTCGAACCGTCGACCTCTAGCGTGACAGGCTAGCGTTCTAACCAACTGAACTACCGGGCCAAATAATGGTGGGAACAATAGGGCTCGAACCTATGACCCTCTGCTTGTAAGGCAGATGCTCTCCCAGCTGAGCTATGCTCCCACATTCATTGCACTCTGCGTTGCTCGGTTTTTTAAGAGCGTTTGCATTTGCAACGTTGATAAGTATACACTAAGTCAAACGTTTTGTCAATACTTTTTTTAAATTTTTTTGAAAAAATTTTTATTTTTTTCAAAAGCCTTGATTCTACTGGGTTTTTGGGCAAATTATTTTTTGGATTTTTTCAGTATTTTCTTGATTTCATCTGAAGTGAATACAAATTTCTTATCACAGAAATTGCAGGAAATCTCTGTTTTTTCATCCTCTGCCATTTCTTTGAGAGCATCTTCGCCTGTTGAAATAAGAGCTTTTTCAACACGTTCTTTTGTACATGTACATTTATATGCAACTTCTTCTTCATCAAGAACATCCAGTTCAAATTCAGGAAGAACTTTTCTGCAGATTTCTTCAGGTGTCATACCCGATGCAAGCATTGTTGTTACAGGCTCAATATCTTTAATACATCTTTCCACCTTTTCAATTGTATCTTCCATTGCTGTGGGAAGAAGCTGAATAATAAATCCGCCTGCCGTAATAATATCTTTTGTCTGCGGGTCAACAAGCACACCTAAAGCACATACAGTAGGAGTCTGCTCGCTTGAAGCAAAATAACTTGTAATATCCTCGGCAATTTCGCCCGTTACAATCGGAGTCTGGCCGATATAAGGCTCTTTCATGCCAAGGTCTTTGATTACGGTAACGAAACCGTCTGTGCCTACAGCACCGCCCACATCAAGCTTACCTTTTTTATTAAGAGGAAGTTCAACCGATGCGTCACCGATATAGCCTCTTACGTTGCCTGTACTATCAGAAACTGCAATAACACTACCAACGGGACCACCGCCGTTTATACGCAGAGTTATGCTTGAATCTGCACCCTTGAGAACTGCACCCATCATACTCGCAGCAGTAAGAAGTCTGCCGAGAGCTGCAGAAGCAACCTTTGAAGTAGAGTGAATCTCGTGTGCACGCTGCACCATATCTGTTGATTCAACTGCCATTACAGTCAGGTCGCCTTCCTGTGAAATACATCTTATTATTTTACCCATTATTTTTTCCTCGCAATATATATCAATCTCTGTGTATCTTCATCCGGTTTTTCTTCTGTCATTTCTTTAAAACACTCAAGAAGCTCAAAATCGCTCATTTCAAGCCATTTTAAAATTGTCTGATGAGAATATGCCCTCTCATCAAATTCTTCCGTAAAGCGGTCATAAAGGCCGTCTTCTTCGCAGAAAATATCAAGAGTGATGTGAGTAAGCAGATTTTCTTCATCAAACTCATTCTGCCACACACAATAAACATCATCAAGGTCATACACAAAAGTATTATCCCCTAAAATTTCACGGTGTTTATATTCTGTATTCATATCAAAAATGAAAATACCGTCTTTTTCCATAAAAAGAGATATTTTCTCGAAAGCCTTGATTACCGTATCTTCATCAGTAATATGATTGATGCTGTCAAGAGTGCACACAGCACCCTGAACAGTACCGTAAAGATCAAGCTCTTCTGCTTTCTGGCAAAGATAAAGAATATCAAGGTTTTCCTCAAATTTCTTTTCCTGCGCCTGCATGAGCATATCAGGAGAGGCATCTGCACCTATCATTTCAAAGCCGAGACGGGAAAGCTCTGATGTAAGAGAACCCGTACCGCATGCAACATCAAGAACAGACCTGATATTTTTGCCGTAACTTTCAAAAAGCCGCTTAATATAAGCGGCGTATGATTTATAATCTACATTTTCTGTAAGGCGGTCATAGACCATAGCAAAACTGCCGTAACTCATTTTTCCTGCTCCCTGATACGGTCAAAAATCACTTCATAGCCCTCGTTACCGTATTTAAGCGAACGGTTAACGCGGCTGATTGTGGCAGTACTTGCTTTTGTTTTTTTGACGATGTCGCTGTAAACTTCCTTGTCGCTGAGCATTTTTGCCACAACAAGACGCTGTGAAATAGACTGCAATTCTGTCACCGTACACAAATCACAGAAGAAATTGAAACATTCTTCTTCAGTTTCAAGAGCCAGAATTGAACGCATAAGAAAATCTATATTCTCATCTTTAAATGCATCCTTCAAAGTATTTGCCTCCTCCAAAGATACTATACATAATATTTTAACACATTAAACCGTTCAAGTAAATAGCTTTTCCGAAGTTTTATTTTCATCTTCCCAGACTTTATGAATTTCATCATAATTTATGTTTGACGGGAATATAAAATCAATTGCCTTCGGAACAATTTCGAAAGTACGTTCTTTTACATATTCACATTCACCATCAACATTGACTGCTGAAAACTTGCGGCTTCTTACAGTCATTTTTTTACCTCTTCTGAAAATGGTTCTGTCCCAGGGAAGATGCTTGCCTTCTTTATAATCGCCCATAACCTTGAGGAATTTTATAACGGGCATATCTTTTTTTATTATTATAAAATCAAGCTCTCCGTCATCGCATATTGCCAGCGGAATGCCTTTATATCCGCCGCCGTAGAAACGGGCGTTTCCGCACAGAGAAAACAAAACATCATA
Organism: Clostridia bacterium; assembly: GCA_017935325.1. Classification (GTDB taxonomy): domain Bacteria; phylum Bacillota; class Clostridia; order Oscillospirales; family Acutalibacteraceae; genus SIG575. The sequence continues at coordinate 21,269 of JAGBHV010000080.1, read as the reverse complement.
TGTTTCAAATTCGCCGTCATCAATGGAAATCTCAAAAACATTGCTTGATTTTGTAAATATGCAATACACAAGCGAGGCTGTATATGCCATTTCGCCCGACATAAACGGAAGCTTTTTAAACTTTGCCTGTTTAGCGCAGACTTCAGCATCAAGACCCATTGAGCATTGGCTGATTGCATACTTTTCGCCACACCTGATAAGGTCAATTTTTCTGCTTTCGCCTTCAAGAAGAGAAAGAACATCAAGGAAATCCTTTTTCTTTCCGAAGTTCCTTACAAAGTCGTTTCCCGAGCCGAGAGGCATTGTTCCCACCTTAAGATTATCATAGCCTGTTGCACCGTTGATAACTTCAAACAGCGTTCCGTCGCCGCCGCAACCGAAAACGCTTGTTTCAATGCCGCTTTCGCCTAATTTGCGAGTGTATTTTCTGGCATCTCCCACACTTGATGTTTTGTGAATTTCATAGTCAACACCTTTAGCTCTGCAGATTTTTTCAATTTCAGGAATATATTCACCTGCTTTTCCCTTTCCTGCAACGGGGTTGACAATAAAAACGTACTTCACTCTTTTTCACCTCGAACAAATCACTTGAAATACATATATAAATTACATTTGATCATACCGTTATAAAGTTTTCTTCTTTTGTCTGCTTTTCTGCCGAAATCGTATTCAAAATCCTCCGAGGGACTGATTATATAATAAGCCCAACCGCGTTTCTGTATAAATTTTTCACCCATAATTCTGTAAATGCGACTTGCTTCATCAGTATCGAGAAGCCTTTCACCATAAGGCGGATTTACGATAACAGTGCCTTTTTCGCTTTTAGCTTCAAAATCTTTTATATCACGTTTTTCAAAAACTATTTTATCACTGACACCTGCACGCTGAGCGTTTATACGCGCAATTTCAAGGGTTTCCCCATCAATATCAGAGCCGTATGCCACAAAAGAAGATTCCATATTCACAAGGCTTTTTGCTCTTTCTCTTTCTTCGGCCCACACAGCGTTATCAATCTGTTCCCAACGCTCAGCAGTAAAATGTCTGTTAACACCGGGAGCTATATTATGAGCCATCATTGCGCCCTCAATAAGAATTGTGCCTGAACCGCACATAGGATCGTACAAGGTGTGGTAATTTCTCACTCTTGCAAGATAGTTGAAAGATGCCGCAAGTGTTTCCTTAATCGGAGCACCGTTTGCTTCAAGGCGGTATCCGCGCTTGTGAAGCCCTGCACCCGATGTATCAAGCAAAAGACTTACCTTATCTTTCATAATGGAAAACTGAATCTGATGCACAGGTCCCGTTTCCTCAAACCATTCAATTTTATATTTTGATTTAAGCCTTTCAACAACTGCTTTTTTTATAATTGCCTGACAGTCACTGACAGAAAAGAGTGTTGAATTTATTGAATAACCCTTTACCGGGAATTCATCAGTACTTGAAATCCACTTTTCCCACTCAAGGCTTTTGGTTCCCTGAAAAAGCTCTTCAAAGCTTCTTGCCTCAAATGAGCCCACAAGAATCTGGATTCTCTCAGCAAATCTCAGGCATATATTGGCACGGGCAAGAATTCTTTCGTCACCTGAAAATAAAACCCTGCCGTTTTCGCACACAACATCATCCGCTTCAATCGCTCTGAGTTCATCTGCTATAGGTTTTTCAAGGCCCAGAAGACAAGGCACTACAAAATTCATTTTCATCATACTATCTCCGTTAAATGTCTTGTAACATGGCAACCTACATTTACCGCTACCGGCAGACCTGCGATATGAGTAGGTGCTGTTTCTATATTCACCGCAAGGGCAGTTGTTTTGCCGGAAAAGCCCTGCGGTCCGATATTTGTTGCGTTTACTTTTTCAAGAATTTCTTCTTCCATTTCAGCGTAAAATGAATCTTCATTTCTGACACTTACATCTCTGCAGAGTGCTTTTTTCGCATTCAGGGCAACCGTTTCAAAGTCGCCGCCGATACCCACACCTAAAACCATAGGAGGACAAGGATTACCACCTGCAATTTTCACCGTTTCCACAACAAAATCGATAATATCTCCCCTTGTTACGGACGGTGTCATCATTTTAAGTCTGCTCATATTTTCGCTGCCGAAGCCTTTCGGTGCAACAGTGATTTTAACATTTTCACCGTCAACAATTCTGGTGTGAATCACTGCAGGAGTGTTATCGCCTGTATTTTCTCTGTTTTTCAGGGGGTCTCTGACAATTGAGCAACGAAGCAAGCCTTCGGTATAACCTTTTTTCACGCCGTCATTTACTGCCTTTTCAAAGCTGCCGCCTGTGAAATGGACATCCTGACCGATTTCGGCAAAAATCACCGCCATACCGGTATCCTGACAAATCGGAACACCGAGCTCTTTTGCACAATCAAGATTATCTCTGATATCGCACATTATGCCTTTGGGAAGTTCATCACTTTCTTCATTGACAGCCTGACAAATTTTTTCCGCTAAATCCTGCGGCAGAAATCTGTTTGCCTCAACACACATACGGCTGATTTTTTCAGTTATAACAGATACATCAATTTCTCTCATAGCAGACTCCTTGCGAATATCATTCATAAGGAATTATACTACTCTTTTTTAATTTTGTAAACACAAAAATTTTAACGGAACAGTTACAAAACTGTTCCGTTGTGTTAACATTTATTTCCAGATTATCATCACTTTATTACCGACGCATGTGATAGCCATTTCGTCAGAAAATTCTTCCGCTGCATCGAGGAATGCATCTTTCATTCCTTCGTCTTCAAAGTCAATTGTACTTTCCATAACGAGGTTATCAAGGTCTGCAGGAGGTCCGAAACGGAAACCGCATATCCACCAGTGTTTCATTTCTTCCCTTTCAATAAGAACCTTGTCACCGTCTCTGAGAACTGTTGACATTGCAAGCATTTCTTCGTCAGTTGCGCAGTTGTAAGAGAAAGCATTTTTATCTGTTTTATTGTAGATTCCAAGCTCTGCACCGTTGAGCAGATTAAAGCCGTAATTACCTTTCCAGAACTGGAACATCCAGTATTTTCCGCCATATTCAAATTTCACTCTGGCAGTGTCAGTTTTCATAAATCCCAGATTTCCGAGAATATCAAAAAATACAGAATAGCCTAAATCACGCATCCACACATTAACAGGAGTTGTGATAGTATAGTTTTTTGCATCGTAGTCAAAGCCGATGCCCATAAGACCGTTATTATCTTTACCATAAATTTTGCCTGTTTCTTTGTTATATCTCACACCTGTGAAAACAACATGCACTTCGCCGTTATCATCCACATAATCGCAGCAGAAGAAGTAAACATTTTCTTCTCCTTTGATAGGCACAAGATAAACATAAAGGTCATACATACCTGATGTAAGGTGGTTAAGGAAATTCCTTATTGTTCCTTCGGGAAGTGTTTTATTTATAAGGTCCTTCAGAGCTTTATCAAAATATTTCTTAAACGGACCTACATTCACGCTCTGACGGTCAGGTTTTTCCTCACCGGCTTCGTAAACAGGAAGATTATTGATAAGTTCAAGCACTTCGTCACTTTCGCTTGTTCCTGTTTTTGCTTCGTTTACAATATTGCTTACAATAGCGCTGATAACCTTTTCTGTTTCTTTGTTCAGAAAACCGACCTGAGCAGAGTTCGCACTCTGAGCATAAACAGAATCTGTTTCTTTCAACGCTGCCGCCGGCGTAACAAGCGACAAAGCTAACATTATCGTTGCTAATATAAAACTTATAACTTTCATACCAAATCTCCCATATTTACTCAAGTGTAAGAAGTTCATCCTTTTCTCAATGTAAAGAGTATATCACATTTTATTGAAAAAATTTCTTAAATTTTATTAAATTTTTTCAAAAGAAGATTTAAGGAATGATTTAAGTTTTTCTGATTTCGGATTTTCAAACACTTCCTGTGCCGATCCCATTTCTTCTATAACGCCGTCTGCCATATAGATGATTGTGTCTGCAACATTTTTTGCAAATTCCATTTCATGAGTAACTACTATCATAGTTTTATTTGTATTTTTAAGCTCTTTTATTACTCTCAGAACCTCGCCTGTAAGTTCAGGATCAAGAGCCGATGTAGGCTCATCAAAGCAAAGCACATCAGGCTCAAGTGCAAGCGCTCTTGCAATTGCAACACGCTGCTGCTGTCCGCCCGAAAGCTCACAGGGAAATGATTTTTCCTTTTCCGATAAACCGACCTGACGAAGCAGTTCATCGGCTTTTCGGGATATCGCTTCCGAAGCCTGCTTTTTATCAGCATATTCAGATGTTGAGTTTTTTATTTTTTCAAATTCAAGAAGTTCTGCGGCAAGTGTAAGGTTACGTTTTACATTGTACTGCGGAAAAAGATTGAATGACTGGAAAACAAGACCGAAATGAAGTCTGTTCTTTCTGACCTCAGCATCGCTTAACTGCTTGTGATTTTCTCCGTTAAAAATCACCTTACCATCCAGAGAAATAGTTCCCACATCAGGTGTTTCAAGGAAGTTGAGGCAACGCAGCAGCGTTGTTTTACCTGAGCCTGAAGAGCCGATAATTGCAACCACATCGCCTTTTTCCATTGAGAAATCTATCCCTTTCAGAACCTCGGTTTTGCCAAAGTTCTTACGGATATTTTTAACTTCAAGTAAAGCCATACCGAATCACCTCACACCTTAAAGTAGCTTAACTTCTTCTCAACCTTGTTGAAAAGAATTGTAAGAATTCCGCTGAACACAAGGTAATATACACCTGTGAAGAAAAGCGGCCATATCTGACCTGCAATACCCTGGGAGCCTTTCATGAATGCATATCCTGCCCAGATAACTTCCTGCAATGCAATAATCCTTGCAAGAGAAGTATCTTTGACAAGAGTAATAATTTCGTTTGACATAGGAGGTACAATGCGCTTGACCATCTGCAAAAGCGTGATTTTGAAGAAAATCTGACTTTTTGACAGACCAAGCACCTGACCTGCTTCCTGCTGACCTACAGGTACACCCTGTATTCCGCCGCGGTAAATTTCAGAAAAATAACATGAATAGTTAATAATAAACGCTACAGCAGAAGCCGCAAAACGGCCTTCTTCTCCACCGCCCCAGATCGGATTGCCGAAAGCAAGACCGGGCAGATAATAAATAATGAGAAGCTGAAGCATAAGCGGAGTTCCGCGGATTATCCATACAAAGGTTTTTACAACTGAATTTACTATCTTAAAACGTGACATTGAGCCGAAAGAAATAACAAGCCCCAGCGGAAGAGCGCCGAGAAGTGTTACGGCAAAAAGCTTCAGAGTCTGCAGAAAACCTACGTTCAAAGCATTAAAAACTATTGGAAATTGCTCTGCGAATGACATAATATAACATCCTTTTCAGTTCTTCTATACATCAAAACAGAGAGTGCACGAAACACTCTCTGCTTTGCCAATTAAAAATTAAATCCTGATTATTTAACGATTGCTTCCTGAACGCCGTAAGTTTTAGCGATATTTTCAACCGTACCGTCTGCAGTTGCTTTTTCAAGGAATGCATTGAATTCATCAACAAGGTTTGAACCTACACGGAAACCTACGCCGTATTCTTCGTTATTGAGTTTTGCTGTATATGTGAGGTCTTCATAAGATGTGCCTTCACCAATCATAGCACCTGCCATGAGTGAGTCGATGATAGCTGCATCAGATGTACCTGATTTAACTTCTGCAAGAGCTGTTGCCATATCTGCAACTGCTGTGTATTCAAAGCCGTTTTCTTTTGCCATGTCTTCACCTGCTGAACCTTCTTCAACAGCGAATTTAAGACCTTTACAAGCTTCTGCTGTCTGATATTTATCAGCGTCTGCAGCTTTAACTACAACAACCTGTGAGTTGATGCAATAGGGAACTGAACAAGACATACCTGCTTTAACCTCATCAGTAAGTGTCATACCGTTCCATACGCAGTCGATTGTGCCGTTCTGGAGTTCCATGATTTTGTTGTTCCAGTCGATAAGCTGGAATTCAACCTCAACACCCAGTTCTTCAGCAAACTTTTTAGCCATATCTGCATCGAAGCCGATCCATTCTGTGCTACCTTTTTCTTTATAATCCATGGGAGCAAATTCAGTAATACCTACAACGATTTTGCCTTTCTCTTTGATGTTTTCAACATCCTTTGCGGGGTCAATCTTTGAGCATCCTGCGAAAGAAAGACACATAAGTAAAGCTGCCATTACCAAAGCTAAAATCTTTTTCATTTTTAACGTCTCCTTAAATTTTCGATTTATCGTGTTACCACTTTATCATATTAACACATTAACACGCTGATTGTCAATACCGAAGTTCAACTGTCAATTAATCTTTTTTGTTATCAACGTGAATATCAAGCTGCTGATAGGGAATTTTGATTCCGTTTTCATCAAATGATTTCTTCACATTTTCCATAAGGTTGAAATAAACCGTCCAGTAATCTTCATTCTTGCACCATACGCGAAGCACAAAGCCCAATGAATTCACGCCGTGCTCATTAAGTCTTGCCATAGGCTCCGGGTCTTTGAGTGCCAAGGGACAGTCGAGAGCCACATCAAGGAGTATTTTTTTCACTTTTTCAACATCACACTGATATGATGTGTTAAAAACAAGGTCAACACGTCTTTCTGATTTCGTTGAAACGTCTGTCAAAGATTGATTTGAAATAATTGAGTTAGGCACCATAACAACCTGATTGTCAACTGTTACTATTTTTGTATAAAACAGATTAATTGCCTCAACAATGCCTGTTGCATCAACAGTTGATACAAAATCGCCCACTTTGAAAGGTTTGAAAACAAGGATAATAAATCCGCCTGCGATATTACTTAAGCTCCCCTGCAGAGCAAGACCGATTGCAAGACCTGCAGAACCGATTACCGCCACCATAGACGCCATAGGGATGCCTATAATTATCGCTGCAGAAATAACGAGAAGAATTTTAAGTCCTATTATAATAAAACTCCTCATAAAACTTCTTGCTGTCGGGTCGAGTTTTTCATAAAGCTTCATTGTTTTCATTTTCTTTCCGAAAAGGTTCACCAATTTGAAGCCGATAATTACAAGTAACAACGCACCTATAAGTTTAAATCCGCTTTCCATACAAAAATCCACAAGTTTTGTTTTGACAAGAGTCAGTATTTCGTTAATAGATTCCATAACGCTTCACCTCATTTAAAATATATTCAGATTTTATCATAGAATAAATAAAAATTCAACACATTTAAATTTCATTTTCGTCGTAAAATACATTTACAAACATCCGATATGGGTGTAAAATATTCACACGGAGGTGGTTTTATGAATAAAAAACTTGAAAAAACAGTTATGACAGCCTTGTTTATGGCTCTTTGCTGTGCCGGAACACTTATATCCGTGCCTTCACCCGCTTCACAAGGTTACCTCAACATGGGGGATTGCTTTGTCATCCTGTCAGGTTGGTTGTTAGGGCCTGTTTACGGATTTATCGCAGGTGGAGTCGGCTCCGGAATTTCAGATATGATTTTAGGTTATGCAGCATATGCCCCCGCAACTTTCATTATTAAAGGACTTATGGCTCTTACGGCTTATTTTATTCTGAAACTGATTTCAGTCAAGCATAAAAAAACAACCGTTATACCTGAAATTATCAGTGCGTTCATTGCAGAAGCGATTATGGTAGGCGGATACTATCTGTATGATTCATTTTTATCAGGCAATTTTATCGCCGCAATCGCAGCAGTTGCAGGAAACTGCGTACAGGGGCTTTTCGGACTTACCGCTTCCGTGGTAATCTTCAGAATTCTCCGCAAAACAAAGCTGAATACAAAATTACCGTTCTGATTTTATCAACAGAAACCGCTAAAGCTAAACACATCAGAAGTTTTGAAATTAAACTCCTGATGTGTTTTTTACGTTTTATTAATTGTTGATTATCCGATCACCGGATCCAAGCTGTTAATTCTTATCTGATTTTCAGGCGGACACCCCTGCGATATTGAAATTACAAATTTATGATAAATTATTATTCACTTTTTTACAGTCTCGTTTTTATCTTTTTCTGCTTTTTCTATAATATAATGAAAAAAACTTGCCAAATATACTTGACAAGCCTGAAATAATGTGATAAAATTCTATACTGCATTATAATGGAGTGAAATATCCCTTGGTATTTTGAAGTGCTTTCATAATACCACAAAAATCGCCGAAAATCAATGGTATTTTCTGCAATTTTTAGGGATTTTTGCTTGTGAACATTCACCATGCAAAATCAAAGAACGGAGTGATATGATCTATGGGTAATGTGCGAGATGTTAACCGCGGAAAAACTATCAGAAAAAGTTACGGACGCATCGACGAAGTAATGGAAATGCCCAACCTCATTGAAATCCAGAAGAAATCTTATGAATGGTTTCTCAACGACGGTCTCAAAGAGGTATTCAGAGATACTGCCGACATTGTCGACTACACAGGAAATTGGGTATTGAGCTTTATCGGCTACAGAATGGACGATAAACCCAAGTATACGGTATATGAGTGCAAACAGCGTGATGCTACTTATGCTGCTCCTATGCGTGTTACTGCCCGCCTTACTAATAAGGAAACAGGCGAAATCAAAGAAAGCGAAGTTTATATGGGTGACTTCCCCATTATGACTGAAAGCGGTACTTTCATTATTAACGGTGCTGAACGAGTTATCGTTTCTCAGCTTGTCCGTTCTCCCGGCATGTACTATGATATGACTCATGACAAGACAGGTAAGCGTCTTTTCGCAACTACTGTTATTCCCAACAGAGGTGCCTGGCTTGAATATGAAACAGATTCAAATGATCTTTTCTATGTAAGAATAGATAAGAACAGAAAAATCTATATTACTACTTTCCTTCGTGCTCTCGGACTTTCAAGCAACAGCGATATTCTCGATTTCTTCGGAAACGACGAAAGAATCATTGCAACTCTTGAAAAAGACGAAACAAAGAACTCTGAAGAAGCTCTTATGGAAGTATTCAAAAAGCTTCGTCCGGGCGAACCCGCAACACTTGAAACAGCACAGTCACATCTTGAAGGTTTGTTCTTCGACGTTCACCGTTATGACCTTTCAAGAGTAGGACGTTATAAATATAATAAGAAAATGGCTATCTCCGGCCGTATTGCAGGCTGCAAGCTTACACAGCCCGTAGTAAACAAATACACAGGAGAAATCCTTGCAGATTCAGGCGAAATTCTTACAAAAGAAAAAGCTTATGAAATCGAGCAGGCCGGTGTAACAGAAGCTTATGTTGAGGCTGACGTTCACTTTGACTATAAGGAAGTCAAAGTCGTTTCAAACGGCATGATTGACCCGAAACCCTATCTTCCTATGTTCACAGAGGAAGAGCTTGAAGAAATCGCAATCAATGAATGCGTACGTGCTGATGTTCTCTTCGCACTTCTTGACGAATGCGGCGAAGATAAAGATGCACTCAAAGAAGCTCTCGCAGCTAAATGCGATGACCTTATCCCGAAGCATATCACAATTGAAGATATATTTGCATCAGTCAACTACCTGGACTGCCTCGCTTGCGGCGTGGGTAAACTTGACGATATCGACCATCTCGGCAACCGCCGTATCCGTTCCGTCGGTGAATTGCTGCAGAATCAGTTCAGAATCGGTCTTTCACGTGTTGAAAGAGTAGTTCGTGAAAGAATGACTCTCCAGAGTCAGGACGGCGACGATAAGATGACTCCCACAGCACTCATCAGCTCAAGACCCGTTCTTATGGCTATCAAAGAGTTCTTCGGTTCATCTCCCCTTTCACAGTTCATGGACCAGACTAACCCCCTTGCTGAACTTACACATAAGAGAAGACTTTCAGCTCTCGGCCCCGGCGGTCTTTCAAGAGACCGTGCAGGCTTCGAAGTTCGTGACGTTCACTACAGCCACTACGGTCGTATGTGTCCCATCGAAACTCCTGAAGGTCCCAACATCGGTCTTATCTCTTACCTTGCAACTTTTGCAAAAATCAACAAATACGGCTTCATCGAAGCTCCTTTCAGAAAAATTGATAAGGAAACAGGCGTTGTCCTTGATGAAGTTCACTATATGACAGCAGACGTTGAAGATAATTACATCGTAGCTCAGGCTAACGAACCCCTTGATGCAGAGGGACATTTCATCAATCCCAAAATCACAGCAAGATACAGAGACGAATTCCTTGAAATCGACAACACTAAAGCCGACTACATGGACGTTTCTCCCAAAATGGTAGTTTCAGTTGCTACTGCAATGATTCCCTTCCTTGAAAACGACGACGCAAACCGTGCTCTGATGGGATCAAACATGCAGCGTCAGGCTGTTCCGCTTCTTAAAACAGATGCACCCTTTGTCGGCACAGGTATGGAATACAAAGCAGCAGTTGACTCAGGCGTTGCAGTTATTGCAAAACGTGCAGGTACTGTTACAGGTCTTGATGCTACTAAAATCACAATCTGCACAGATGACGGTCATGTTGATGAATATAACCTTGTTAAGTTCATGCGTTCTAACCAGGGTACATGTATCAACCAGCGTCCCGTTGTCGCAATCGGACAGCACGTAGAAGAAAAAGAAGTCATTGCTGACGGTCCCGCAACAGATAACGGTGAAATCAGCCTTGGTAAAAACGCTCTCATCGGCTTCATGACATGGGAAGGCTACAACTACGAAGACGCTGTTCTTATAAATGAAAAACTCGTCCGCGAAGACGTTTATACATCAATCCACATTGAAGAATATGAAGTTGAGGCAAGAGATACAAAGCTCGGACCGGAAGATATCACAAGAGATATCCCCAACGTAGGTGAAGATGCTCTCAAAGACCTTGACGAAAGAGGTATCATCAGAGTCGGTGCTGAAGTTCATTCAGGCGACATCCTTGTCGGTAAAGTTACTCCCAAGGGTGAAACCGAACTTACTGCTGAAGAAAGACTTCTCCGTGCTATCTTCGGCGAAAAAGCTAAAGAAGTTCGTGATACTTCACTCAGAGTACCTCACGGTGAATACGGTATTATCGTAAACGTTGAAGTTTTCACTCCCGAAAACTGCGATGAACTCAGCCCCGGTGTTAACATGACAGTACGCTGCTACATCGCACAGAAACGTAAGCTTTCTGTCGGTGACAAAATGGCAGGTCGTCACGGTAACAAAGGTGTTGTTTCACGTATTCTTCCCGTTGAAGATATGCCTTTCCTTGAAGATGGTACTCCCCTTGATATCGTTCTTAACCCCCTTGGCGTTCCCAGCCGAATGAATATCGGACAGGTTCTCGAAGTTCACCTCGGTTTTGCTGCAAGAAGCCTCGGTTGGAAGGTTATGACTCCTGTATTTGACGGTGCTCATGAATCTGACATCAGAGAAACTCTCAAGCTTGCAGGTTTACGCGAAGACGGTAAATCAATTCTTACAGACGGACGTACAGGCAGAAAGTTCGATAACCCCGTTACAGTAGGTGTTATGTACTTCCTTAAACTTCTCCACCTTGTTGACGATAAGATTCACGCACGTTCAACAGGTCCCTACTCACTCGTTACACAGCAGCCCCTCGGTGGTAAAGCACAGTTCGGTGGTCAGCGTTTCGGTGAAATGGAAGTTTGGGCACTTGAAGCTTACGGTGCTGCTTATACTCTTCAGGAAATCCTTACAGTTAAGTCTGACGACGTTGTAGGACGTGTCAAAACTTACGAAGCAATCGTCAAAGGTCAGAACGTTCCCACTCCGGGCGTTCCCGAATCATTCAAGGTTCTCATCAAAGAGCTTCAGTCACTTTCTCTTGACGTTAAAGTTCTTGACGGTGACAACAACGAAATCGATCTCAGACAGACCTTCGATGACGGCGAAGTTGGTCTTCAGGTTGATGACGAAGCTTTCACAAATGTAAACGACGCTGAAAAGAGCGAAGGTTACCTCGTTGAAAGTGAAGACGGTGACGACGAATTTTATAAAAGTTCTTCAGAAGAGGAAGATGATGATTTCTTCCCCGGCTACGACGAATTCGCCGATGACGAATCAAGTGATGAAGAATATTGATTTGTAAATTGATTGAAAGGAGTTCGTTGTTATGGAAAACATTAATTTTGAATCTATAAAAATCGGTCTTGCTTCACCTGACCAGATAAGAAGCTGGTCTTACGGCGAAGTAAAAAAACCCGAAACAATAAACTACCGTACTCTCAAGCCTGAAAAGGACGGTCTTTTCTGCGAAAGAATTTTCGGACCTACAAAGGACTGGGAATGCCATTGCGGAAAGTACAAAAGAATCAGATATAAAGGCAAAGTATGCGAACGTTGCGGTGTTGAAATTACAAAATCAAAAGTCCGCCGTGAGCGTATGGGTCACATCGAGCTTGCAGCTCCCGTGTCTCACATCTGGTATTTCAAGGGTATTCCCTCAAGAATGGGTCTTATCCTTGATATTACTCCCAGAAACCTTGAAAAGATTCTTTACTTCGCAATGTATGTTGTTATCGATCCCGGTGACACTCCCCTTGAGAAGTATCAGACTCTTAATGAAAAAGACTATGCCGATATGCGCGAAAAGTATGAAGATGACTTCCGTGCAGGCATGGGTGCAGAAGCTATCAAAGAGCTTCTCCAGGAAATAGACCTTGATGCGCTTGCACAGCAGCTTCATGAAGAACTTGAAACTGCAACAAGCCAGAAGAAAGCTAAAATCCTCAAGAGACTTGAGGTTGTTGAAGCTTTCCGTCAGTCAGGCAACAGACCTGAATGGATGATTATGGACGTAGTTCCCGTAATTCCGCCCGATATCCGTCCCATGGTTCAGCTTGAAGGCGGCAGATTCGCAACAAGTGACCTCAACGACCTTTACAGACGTGTTATCAACAGAAACAACCGTCTTGCAAAGTTGCTTGAGCTTGGTGCACCCGAAATCATCGTAAGAAACGAAAAGAGAATGCTCCAGGAAGCTGTCGACGCACTTATCGACAATGGCAGACGCGGCAGACCTGTTACAGGACCTAACAACAGAGCACTTAAATCTCTTTCAGATATGCTCAAGGGTAAACAGGGCCGTTTCCGTCAGAACCTTCTCGGTAAACGTGTTGACTATTCAGGACGTTCAGTTATCGTTGTAGGACCTGAACTGAAGCTTTATCAATGCGGTCTTCCTAAAGAAATGGCACTTGAACTCTTCAAACCCTTCGTTATGAAGAGACTTGTTGAAACAGGTGTTGCAGAAAACATCAAACGTTCACGTAAGATGGTAGAAAGAGCAACAGACGAAGTATGGGATGCACTTGAAGTTGTTATCAAAGACCACCCTGTTCTTCTCAACCGTGCTCCTACACTTCACAGACTTGGTATTCAGGCTTTCGAACCCGTTCTTATCGAAGGCAGAGCTATCAAGCTTCATCCCCTCGTATGTACAGCTTTCAATGCTGACTTCGACGGTGACCAGATGCCCGTTCACGTTCCGCTTTCAGCAGAAGCTCAGGCAGAAGCAAGATTCCTCATGCTTTCTACAAATAACCTTCTCAAGCCCTCTGACGGACGTCCCGTAACTGTTCCTACACAGGACATGGTTCTCGGCTCATATTACCTTACACTTATCAGACCCGGTGCTGAAGGTGAAGGCAAAGCATTCCGTGACATAGATGAAGCTAAAATGGCTTATGAAGAAGGTGTTATCACCCTTCATTCTCTCATCAAAATCCGTATGACTAAAGAAGTAAACGGTGAAATGGTAACAAAGCTTGTAGAAACAACAATCGGCCGCGTTATCTTCAATGAACCCGTTCCGCAGAATCTCGGATTTGTTGACAGAAGCGATCCCGAAAACGCATTCAAACTTGAAGCTGATTTCCTTGTTGACAAGAAAATGCTCGGTAAAATTATTGCAAAATGTATCAAGATTCACGGTACAGCAATAACATCTGATGTTCTTGACAAAATCAAGGATCAGGGTTACAAATATTCAACACGAAGCGGTATTACTGTTGCTGCTTGTGATGCTACAATTCCGCCGAAAAAGGCAGAACTTCTTGCTCAGGCAGAAGCAGAAATCGAAAAAATCGACCGTAACTATCAGAGAGGTCTTATCAGTGCTGCAGGACGTTCAGAAAAAGTTATCGACACTTGGGAAGAATGCACAAAGCAGGTTGCTGCGGAACTTAAAAAGAACTTTGATAAATACAACCCCATCCATATGATGCTTGACTCCGGTGCCCGTGGTAACGACTCACAGCTCCGTCAGCTTGCAGGTATGCGTGGTCTTATTGCAAACACAGCAGGTAAAACAATTGAAGTTCCCATCAAGGCTAACTACCGTGAAGGTCTTAATATTCTTGAATACTTCATTTCATCACGTGGTGCTCGTAAAGGTCTTGCCGATACAACTCTTCGTACTGCTGACTCAGGTTACCTTACACGTCGTCTTGTTGACGTTTCACAGGAAGTTATCATCCGTGAAGAAGACTGCGGTTGCTCAGAAGGCCTTGAAGTTTATGATATTTACGACGGCAACAGAAGAATTGTTGGTCTTGCAGAAAGACTTACAGGCAGATATCTTCTTGAAGACCTCGTAAATGAAGAAACAGGCGAACTCATCATGTCAAAAGACCACATGATGAACGAAGACGAAGCAGAAATGGTTGCTGACTACGTTTACGCTGACTATGAAAAGAAAACACAAGGTCAGGAAAACGTTGATAAAGAAGGCGCAAGAATCAAAATCCGTTCACTCCTCACTTGTGAAGCTGAACACGGCGTATGTATCAAGTGCTACGGTTCAAACCTTGCAACAGGTCTTCCCGTAACAATCGGTGAAGCTGTTGGTATTATCGCTGCACAGTCAATCGGTGAACCCGGTACACAGCTTACAATGAGAACGTTCCACACAGGTGGTGCTAAAGACGCAGGCGATATCACACAGGGTCTTCCCAGAATCGAAGAACTCTTCGAAGCACGCAGACCCAAGGTTCACGCAATCATCAGTGAAATCGCAGGTGTTGTATCACTCAGAGAAATCAAGAAGAGCAAACACGTTGTTGTTACTGACCCCGAAACAGCAGATGAAAGAAGCTACCTTATCCCCTACGGCTTCCGTCTGAGAGTTCAGGAAGGCGATATCATCGAGAAAGGTCATGCTCTTACAGAAGGTTCTCTCTATCCCCATGATATTCTTGATGTGCTCGGCGTTCATTCAGTTCACGATTACCTCATCCGTGAAGTTCAGAGAACTTACCGTATGCAGGGTGTTGATATCAACGATAAGCACATTGAAGTTATTGTTCGTCAGATGATGAGAAAAGTTGAAGTTGAGAATCCCGGCGACAGCTCACTTCTTCCCGGAACAAAAATCGAGAAGAAAGAATTCAGAGAGCTCAACAAGCAGATTGCCGAAAAAGCTGCAGCAGAAGGAACAGAACCCAACTTCATCGAAGCAAAAGATGTCCTTATGGGTATTACAAAAGCATCTCTCGCTACAGACTCATTCCTTTCAGCTGCATCATTCCAGGAAACAACAAGAGTTCTTACAGATGCTGCTATCAAGGGCAAAACTGACCCGTTACTCGGTCTTAAGGAAAACGTTATCATCGGTAAACTTCTTCCCTCAGGTACAGGTATGAAGTGCTATAGTGATGTTAAAGTTATTCCCACCGCAGTACCCGAAGCAGAAACACAGGAGTTCTATTACTCAACAGAAAACAAATAATCACTGATTAAAGTTTTACAGGCTGGTACAGAAATGTACCAGCCTGTTTTTTATAATAAAGATTAATTATAATTTAAATATCAAACCTGATGGATAAAAACACAATAATGCAGAAGAAGCTTGATTTTTTCACTTCTTCTGCATTCTTTTTTGTTTGTTATCTTGATTTTATAGACTTTCAGATAATCAAGTTTTTTACAGCCCCTTTTATTTCATAGGATTTCTTATACATATTTCAAAACATGTATAAAATACTTGACCTTTCCCGGAAATTATACTATAATAAAATGGTATTGTTTGTTAAAATGCTTTAGGTTCAAATCAAAGGAGGAAGATAAAACATGAACATTATAACAACACTTTTTTCAATGGTAAAAAAAGTTTACCATTTAGCGGTAACGGTGGTTGTTCTTATCCCTTTAATGCTTACAATGGGTGCTGACGACACAGATAAAAGAGAAATCATCGCCAACGAAGATGCAACTAACCCCCATATCGTATCTTACGGCAATATGGAAATCTCTGCACACCGTTCAGGTGCAGGCATTGCACCGCAGAACACATTGATGGCATTTGAGAAAGTTCTTGCTGAAAAAGACAAATTCGGCGTTGATACATATGAATTTGACGTTCAGGTTACTAAAGACGGCAAACTCATTATCATGCACGATTTAACTTATGATTCAACATCAAACGCAGTTGAAGCATTCGGACATGAAAATGTTTATGCCAATGAACTTACCTACGAAGAAGCGATGGTCCTCAACATGGGCGAAAACTTCGAATTAAACGGCGAATATCCCTACAGAGGTTTAAGAGGCGATGATATCCCCTATAATCTCCACGTGCCCCTTTGCGAAGATATTATTGAATATATCGAAGATAACAGCGGTGACAAAGAATACAATTACATAATCGAAATCAAATCAAAAGGTGAAGACGGTAAGGTTGCTGCTGACGAGCTTTACAGAATCATCACAGAAAAAGGGCTTGAAGACAGAGTAATCTGGGCAACATTCAACCAGGAAGTAACAACTTATATGACAGAAGAATACCCAGACATTCCCCGTTCAGCAAGTATTATTGAAGTACTTCAGTTCTACATTTACGCAAGAATGGACTGGGACCTTAACGATGCAGGTGTTACTTACTCTGCTTTACACATTCCCTACGGTTCAAGTGCAGCAGACGGACTTATCAACCTGGGCACACGTCAGGTTATCAACTACGCTCACAAATACAACATCGCTGCACAGTATTGGACAATCAACGATGCTGAAGCAGTAGAGTACCTTGCCCGTAACGGTGCAGACTGCGTTATGACAGACTACCCCGATATGGCAAATGAAGTTTTAAAATCAATTGAATATTAATAAAAAGAAAGTGCAGGTGAACATCAAATTCATCTGCACTTTTTTAGTATAACGCGTGGGATTTTTTTATTTATCGTGTATAATATAACAGAAGAGTAAATGAAAGGAGGGCGACCATGAAAACAGATACATTAATTGAAAATCTGAAAAAATGCGACGAAAACTCTGCAAGCGTATTTTTACAGCAATATCGCCCTCTTATACGCTATACAATTTCACCTTTTCTGAAAACCGAGCAGGACATTGAGGATTGCGTTTCGGATGTTGTATTGAAAATATGGAAAAACATACAGCAGTTTGATTCTTCACGCGGAAACTTCACCGCCTGGATTACTGCCATATCGAGAAACACCGCCATAAATCAGGCAAAAAAGCAGACACCAACCGAAAATATTGATGATTTACATAACAAACTCGTTTCTCCCGAACCTACTCCCGAAGAAGCATTGATAAATAAAGAACAGCAAAAAATCCTTCTGCGTGCAATAAACAGTTTATCTTTCAAAGACAGAACGCTGTTTTACCGCAAATATTATTATATGCAGTCAACTTCACAAATCGCCTGTGAAACAGGCCTTACCGAACGTGCAGTTGAGGGCAGACTCTACAGAATCAAAAAGCGACTGCGCAAAATTCTGGGAGGTGAGCTTTTTGAATAAGGATAATTTAAACATATTAAGCGAAAAAGAATTCGACGATATTCTGAAAAACACTTTAAACACCAAACCACCCAATGAAGACATTGCCAAAAGCATAACGCCGTGGAGAAAAGCCTTTAACACGGCAGTTCTGGGAATCGCATTGAGTTCTCTCGTTCCGAATATTCTGTGGCTGAACTTCATTCTCCCTGTAATCGGAACACTGTTGAGTATTGCCGGTTTCAGAATATTAAGACAGGAAAACACCCATTTCAGAGCCTGTTATATCCTTTCTGCCGTAAAGACCGTTATGTCAATATTGAATTGTATTTTTTCCGCCACCGCTTATTCAACAGTTGAAGTCAATCATCCTCTGGGCAAACTGCTCGGCTTTGCGGGATTTGTTGCAACTTTTCTCATTTTCATATTTTTCACCCTTGCAATACGTCAGACACAGATAAAAGCAAATATACCTGTTAATATCAAAAGCCCTGTGGCAATGATATTTCTTTATTTGGTAATCGGCTTACTTTCACTGCTGCAGTACAGCGGAATTATAATCGGCTGGAGCGTGATAATCGGTTATATTGTTATTGCGGTAAATTTTTTCCGTATTCCGAAAACACTTGACAATGCAGGATATGTAATAAAACCTGCCCCTGTCAGAGTTCATATGGTGTTTATATCTGTTTGTGTTACCTTGTGTATTATTGCAGGCGTAGTATGCGGATATATGTTCTTGCATAATTTCCCTATGAAGTGGGAAGAAACGCCAACACAAGAGCAGACGGAAATTACTGAAATCAAAGAGCATCTGTTATCACTCGGTTTTCCGGAACGTGTGCTTGACGACCTGAGCAACGACGACATCAGAGCGTGTAAAAACACAACAAAGGTTTTTTATGAAACGGAAGAGCAAAGTGTTGATGAAGAAATAGATTTTCTCGGATTAAATCCAGATGACCCCGAAACGAAAGAAATACGTTTTACTCATATTTTGCTCAAAAGTGACAGCCAACACGAGCAATGGCGACTGATTCATCATTTCGAGTGGATAAACGGAGACGATTTCTACGGCACGGAAGCAATTCAGATCTGGTCACAATATGCCAAATACAAAGCCCTGGTAGACAGAAACAGTTATTCAGGCAGAGTGATTTACACTGAAAACGGCAAAAATTATGCATCGCCTTTCTATTCATTCACAACCGAAAGCTACAAATATGACCTGGCTGTATTTGACAAAAGCACACAGACTGATATGTTTGCAAATTTCTCTTTTCCGGAAGGTAATCTCAGACAACGCGGATATGTTTCCTACTCCTTTTATCTGAATTCAGACACATCCACAGGCTCGTGGATAAATTATAACCACCAAAAAACGTGGATGCAGTTTCCTGTTGTTTCTGCAGCAGAAAGCAGACGTAAAGATTCCACCGTTTCAAACGGTGCATTCATAATGATTCTTGATGCATTTTCCTTTTTCACAGACACAGAAGAATTCAACCATTAAAAAACAGTGCAGGTGAACATAAATTCATCTGCACTGTTTTTATACCTGTTTTATTTAACAAAATCAATTCTAATTTCGCCCACTCCGCCGTCTGCTCCAATAGTGTTGGGACCGTTTCCGTAAACAGTTCCGTCTGAAACGGCTTCGCCTTTTATTGTTACGGCACCCAGACCTTTATTGATTTTCAATCTGTAGTTTTCTTCTTTACCTTTAAGATTGATGCTGACATTGCCTACTCCGCAGTCAAAATTACTGTTTCCCGTAATTTCCGCAGTAACATCAAGTCGACCTGCACCCATATCAAAATCCGCATCACAGATTTTGCCGTCTTTTATGGTAACTTTCCCTGCACCACCGTCAATTTCGGTATCTTCGGTAGAAATAAGATTATCAATAACCACCTCACCGGCACCGAAATCAAGGTTAACTTTTTTTGATTTCAACACATCGGCAATCAATTTACCCTTACCTGTATCAATATTAACCTTGTCAAAAACGTATCCCTTCGGTACAGTAAGCACAACCTGACCCTGCTCTTTTATTTGCAGGGAATTCTTCTTTTCCACAATTGAAAAGCTGCCGAGTTTTTCTTTGACAACAATATTTTCTTTTGTTGATTCAACAGTCAGCTTATCGCCCTCTTTTATAATAATATCAGAATTACTGAGGTCGATTTTCAGATATTTTGTATTCTCGCCCACTGCATAGCTTTCCGTTTTTCCTTTAAAATCTGATTCACCGAACATATCAGCAAAAAAGGATACACCGCTGATAAGTCCGTATGCAATTGTTGCTATCAGGAAAAAAGCAAAGGCAATTGCAAGATATTTCATTATCTTCTGGAAACTTGTCATTTAATATCAGCTCCTCCGAAAATGCAATTTCCCGTAATATATACGGTAATATCTCCGTTGGCAGTTTTAATCTGACGTTTATCGGACATACCGCCGAAAATGGAGCTTGAAGAAATTTTCACATTTACATTCTGCGGCAGAAAGACATCAACTCCGCCGAAAACGCTACATATGTTTATCACGGCACCGTCAGTTATTATGGCGTTTCTCAAATCGCATTTTATTCCGCCGAAAACTGCATTCAGTTCAGCTGAAGTAAACACCTGACCTGAAAAATCAAGGTTCTGTCCTGAAAAAACCGCAGCATATTCCTTAACCTCAGCTGCACTTGCTTTGATTTTTTTCTTCGCTTCGCTTACTTCACGGTTAAAGAAATCTTTGAATATCAATTTAAGACCTACCAGCACAATAATAAACGGCACAAGAAGCTTGAATATCATTGTTTTGTCGATTACATCCTGATATGCCAGAAGCAACATAACACCAACTACCGTGCCGATAATGCCGATTGTCTTCTCTTTCCCTGTAATAAGGCTGACAAAGGACGGCACAATAATAAACAGCGTCCACCAACCGTCAAAGAAAATATCAAAGCTTATAATACCGAGAACATTAAGCCCTATAACAACACCTAATGCCACAAGAACGATGCCCCATACAATACTTCTTAATCTGTTCATTATATCACTTCCTTTCAATTTAATTATATTAAACAGTTCATATGTTGTCAATTAAAAATTTATGAATTACGGGAAATTTCTCCGTGTCTTTTCAACAGAAAAAGACAGAAAGAATTTTATATTTTAATTTATAATTTATCGCACAATTAATTTTAACCTCGTAGGGCAGGGTCTTGGTCCTGCCGCCAAATCTTACGCAAAATAACAAACGGCGGGAGCAAGCCCCCGCCCTACAATAACGTTTTAGACATAGCAATAAATTATAATTTATATGTAACTAACCTTGCCATTTTGCCGTCATCCTTGAGCGAAAGCGAAGGATCTCAAAATGGCAACACATAAAGCATTTCCAAACGAGATTCTTCGCTTCGCTCGAGAATGACACGTTTGGAAATATCAACGATAAATTATAATTTATCTGTGAGTTTAATAGCGAGCGTTGCCTTCCTCTGACGAGGAAGGTGGATTTTTTGTGCTTGCACAAAAAAGACGGAAGGAGAGAAACATCAAAAATATAACTACCCCTCAGTCTTTTTGCTTCGCAAAAATCCAGCT
>JAGBHV010000011.1 GCA_017935325.1 Clostridia bacterium | reverse complement strand
TAACCTCAAAGGAATTGTATGAGATTTACAAGCTTTGGTGCGAAGAAAATGCACTGTCGCCCATGAGTTCAAGAAGCCTGAGCGATTTTCTGATTGCCAATGAAAATAAGTACGGTATTAAAAGCAGTAACAATGTTTACAACAGAGAACACCGCAGAGTAAGAGGCTTCATTGGCATGGAGGCGACAGCATCACCATTTATGAATAATCTGTACGGTTCATAAATGGTTAGAAGAAAGTTTTACGGGGTACAGGGTGGTTTTACAAAAACAGCCCTGTTGGGTAGCAATTCGCAAATTGCAGGGCAAAGCCCTAACCACCACCCCGTAGGGCGCAACAGCATCTTTTGATATCCTTATGGATGTCAAAAGTGCTTTTGCGTTACTTTTGACAAAAGTAACAAAACTTGAGACGAAATTCATTTTAGAAGGAAGTGAAATTATCAGAAGAAGTATAAGTGTTATGGTTGGTAAAGGCTCTGTAAGACACAATGAAAGAAAGTTTAATGCTATCAATACCGACCCGACAAGAAGCTGTCTGAACACATCTTTCATAAACGAAGATATTAAGGATGTGTATCATGAGCTTTTTGACAAAGCACTGCAGGATTACAATGCCAAACAAAACAGAACTGACCGAAGAATAGATGATTACTATAAAAAGATAGTATCAGGAAAACAGGAAAAACCCTTTCACGAAGTTATCCTGCAAATCGGCAATAAGGATGATATGAATGCAGAAACAGATGAAGGCAGACTAGCCGAAAAAATATTGACAGAATATATCAAAACATTTCAGGAAAGAAATCCTAATCTCCGTGTTTTCTCTGCACATCTTCATATGGATGAAGCTACACCTCATCTTCATATTGACTTTGTACCATTCACAACCGGCAGTAAGCGTGGTCTTGAAACAAGAGTATCACTAAAGCAGGCTCTTGCAAAGCAAGGCTTCAGGGGTGGTACTCGTGGCGATACAGAGTGGAATCAATGGGTACTGTCCGAAAAAGAGGAGCTCTCAAAAATTATGGAGAGATACGGTGTAGAGTGGGAACAGAAAGGTACTCATGAAAAGCATCTGTCAGTTCTTGATTATGAAAAGAAAATGCGCAGTCAAGAGGTTGAAGCTCTTATGGAAGAAATAGCCGAAAAGCAATGTGAACTTAAATCAGTCAGAGAGCAGATTGAAACCTATGATGACGGCAGAGGTATTGAAAACTTAATAGAGCAATTAAACAGTAGTGAGTTCACATTACCCGAGCCGACACCGCTTATGACATCCAAAGCTTACAAAACAAAATATGCAGAACCGTTGATAGCAAAACTGAAAACCCTTGTAAAAACAGTCTTTGCAAAATATCTGAAAGCAGTTGAAGCACGAATAACAGCAAGAGGTCATAACAGCAGTTTACAGCGACGGGTTTCCATTCTTGCAAGGGAAAACAGTGAGCTTCGTGAACAGAACAGGTCACTTATCCGGCAAGTCAAGGATTATTCTCTCTTACAAAGGTTCTTCGGTAAAGAGAAAATTGACGAGCTGGTAAATCAGGCTAAAGGAAGAACAAAATCTAAGAAATATGAAAGGAATAGATAAATGAATAAAGAAGAAAATTTTATTGAAGAACTGTTTGGAAAAACAG